>NZ_CP019225.1:1450981-1464489 GCF_010222815.1 Synechocystis sp. CACIAM 05
GTTTGGCCGCTATCGTCGTTTAAGCAAGGATTATGAATATTTACCTACCACCAGTGAGACAATGCTCTATGTTGCCATGGTTCATCTCATGCTTCAAAGGCTTGCTTAAAACTTTTCAAACACTTTCTTAGAGGCAATGGTCAACTATGTTAAAGAGAATGCTGACGTGGCGGCAACGTTGAAATCCATAGACCTAGAAAATCAAACCACCAACTACGGTCAAGACTGTCAGGTAACGTTTGAGCGAAAACCTTCCCCCAAGCCCCTTGGCTGGGCTGGCCCCGCCGAACCGCTTCAATTCAAAGCTATTAATTGTCCAAGGGAATAATTCATTACCAAACGGCGATCGCCCGTAAAATTTGGATATGTTTTACCTAAGCACTCCACAAGTATGTATGCACCAAAGATTAATGAACCAAACTCGTTTTGTCCAAGTTCTCATAGTGTCAATATTCCTAGTTTTCGGAATGGCGATCGGACTGCAGCAGTTATCTGCACAGCCAAAGATGACGCTTTCAAGAATCCCTCTAGAAGACAAGTTGTATGAGCCTGCAGGAATGGCATTTAGACCTAATCAATCCAACCAACTGTGGGTAGTCAATCATGGCAATGACTCAATCGCAACTTTAACAAATCTTGGAGAGTCTAATCTAGAAGTATCAGTTAAAAGTGATGCCTACGCTGAGCATTTTCTAGCCAAACCAACCGGCATTGCATTTGGTTATGATGACACGTTCGCAGTCTCAAATGACTCGATCAACGAGTTACGGGGAATGAATTTCATCAAAAATCCTGAGCGAAATAAAAATTTTGTTAGTAACCATTTCATGGGTCCTACTTTGTTCTCGGCAAGCACCTATGCTTTGGCTGGACAAACTAAGAAATATCTAGAAGATTGGCCGCAACCTGGGAACGGACATGATCCAGACCGTGATTTGACTCTTTCACAAGGATGTCCTTTAACTTATTGGAATTCTAGCGTTCAGCAATGTTACTGGCCGCGTGAAGGGAGCCACTTGGATATGTTGCATGAAAGTCCGTTAGCCATGGGAATTGCCCATGACAAGGGTAATGCCTATTTCTTGCTAGATGGCTGTGGTAGTCGAGACAGCAATAAGCAGTGCTTGGGTAATGGGCATTTAATGCGCTATGACTTTAACCGAGATCACCAGGAAGGTAATGGTTTTCATGGCGATGGCATTGTTTGGCGTTACCCAGAAATTGATTTCAAACGTGACAAAGATATACCTAGCGGAATGTTGGTGCTAGATGATTGGCTCTACTTTTCCAATACTGGTATGGGCAAAGTTGAGAGAATAGCTACTACGGAGGGAAATGTACAAACCATTGTCAAAAGTTGGTCAGATCAATACGATAAAGGACAAGTTGGCACTGGAATAATTAGCTGGGAAGATGTTAAAAGTGTCTCAATGGATGGAGATGAACCAGAGGCTATTAGTAACTGGGTAAGAACTCATGGAGATCTTGCTAAGATAGCGGAACTTGGCCAAGCTTGGATTCCTCCTATGGAAGTTCTTGCAGAATATTCTTATGTTTACAATGTGCCTCAGGAAACTTTTATTTCAGAAAATTGGCTAGACAAACCTTCGGGACTTGCTAGCGATGGAAAATCTCTTTTCGTTGCCGACTACAGCTCTGGGTGGATTGCCGCTTTCGATTTGAAAACTGCAAAATTGGAATGGAGATATCAGTCAAAGCTTAATAGTATTTCAGGGCTGGCATTTAATCCTAATAAATCTCATGAACTGTATATTTCGGATCGTGATACTAATTCTCTTTACCAGTTAAAGTGGAACTAAAATCACAAGAGATAGAAAGCTCTTGGCGATACGGATGCCTGATCGTAAGCACTCCAAACTCAAACAGTTTGCGAAGTCTAGGGGAATCAGTGTGAATAAGTTGGTTGAGGAGCTTTCAAACATTACTTTGACTGAATTTGATGCTTATAATCATTTTCGGTTAATGGCAGCCCGGGGTAACATCGGGGTAACATCACAGAAGGTTTAAGGCTTTTGGGTAATTTTAGATGGATTCGATTAGACCCTTAGAATTTGGGTATGTTTGACAATCTGTGCAAATTTCTGGCCGAATCATTTTCCGAAGACTATGCTGCCTGGTTGCTGGGACGACCAATCAAATTGACCAAGCTCAGTCCAACGGAATTATCCCTGGAGCCAATTCGGGCTGACTCCCTAATTTTGGAGCAATCGGAAGACTTGGTTTTACATTTGGAATTCCAAACGGAACCTGACCCCACTATGTATGGGTTTTCGGATGTTGGACTATCGGGTGAGAGTTTACCGCCGTTTCCCCGAGAAAACGATGCACCAATTCGTTATCTACCTGAAACGTAGTAACAATGATTTAGTTTATCAGGATAGTTTTCAGGTGGGGGAGACTGTGCATCGTTACCAAGCGATTCGGCTCTGGGAACAATCATCGGAAGCATTTCTCCAAAGCCCAGGGCTATTGCCCCTAGCGGTATTGACGCAGACTTCTGACCCCGCATTAAAATTGAGGGAAGTGGCGACTGCATTG
The DNA here is from genome assembly GCF_010222815.1 of Synechocystis sp. CACIAM 05. GTDB lineage: Bacteria > Cyanobacteriota > Cyanobacteriia > Cyanobacteriales > Microcystaceae > Synechocystis. Next base: position 1,453,541 of record NZ_CP019225.1, read on the forward strand.
GAACAGATTGAGGATAATCGAGTTAAAGCAAATCTCATGGCAGCAACTTCTGTTTTTGGAGGAATCCTGCTGGCCCCTGAGCTGATCAAAACGATTTTAAGGAGTGAAATTATGAAGGAATCCGCTGTCTATCAAGAAATTTTACGGGAAGGGGAACAACGAGGCTTACTCAAGGGCAAACTGGAAGGGAAACTAGAGGGTCGGCTCGAGGGAAAACTAGAAACTATACCTCTGTTGAAAAAATTGGGTCTTACGATCGCCGAAATTGCCAAGGAGTTAGATATTGATGTTGAACTAGTTAATCAGTTTGTCGCTAACCAAAATAATTAAGGATTTATAGTGATTATCCTTTGGCATATAGGCTGACTAGCCCATCATTTGCCGATGCAAAAACGGCTAAAAATACGGTCTAAGACTGATTCTGTTACCGTTTCCCCTGTCACTTGCCCAAGGGCATTGATAGCCAAACGTAAATCAATAGTCCAAAAATCTAGGGGTAACTGTTCCGCCATGGTTTGTTGCAATTGCTTGAGCGCCAGTTGAGCTTCCGTTAAAACAGCCTCTTGCCTTTGGTTAATGGCAAAGTCCAAATTTTGCGGTGATAAATTGGTTTGATTTACTTGCTCAATAATGGCATTTTCCAAAGCTTCAATGCCTAGATTAGCGGCGGCGGCAGTTAATACTGTGTTGGTGATTTCTGGTGGATAACTGACCAAATCAGCCCGGCCTAAATCAATTTTGTTAATGACTAAAATCAAAGGGCGGTCTTTGACTTGCTCATAAATCAATTGATCCGCTTCTGTCCAACCCTGGTGGGCATCCACCGTCAGCAAAACTAAATCCGCCTGTTGGGCCGCTTTGCGAGAGCGTTCCACTCCGATTTGCTCCACCTGATCCGCTGTTTCCCGTATTCCTGCCGTATCCAATACCTGGATGGGAATGCCCTCTACTAAAAGTTGGGATTCCACCACGTCCCTCGTCGTGCCCGGTAGATCTGTGACGATCGCCCGGTCGGTGCGGCTCCAGGCATTGAGCAGACTAGATTTTCCCACGTTGGGCTGTCCGACAATGGCCACTTTTAAACCCGTGCGCAATAATTCCCCCCGCTGGGCTGTGTTTAAAATGTCCTCCAATTGTTGGTACAAATTCTGCAATTGCTGACGAATTGAATCTTCATCCAGGGGCGGTAAATCGTCTTCAAAATCAATGCGGGCTTCTACTTCCGCCAAAATATCTAAACAGGTGTTACGCAAATCCCGAATCGGTTGGGCTAATTTGCCCTGTAATCCCGCCAAGGCGATCGCCGCTGCCTGGGGAGATTGGGCCCCCACCAATTCACTAATGCTTTCCGCCTGGGTTAAATCCAACCGACCATTGAGAAAGGCCCGGAAACTAAATTCCCCCGGCTGGGCTAGCCTGGCCCCCTGTTGCAAACACAGTTGTAAAACCTGTTGCACGGGCATAATGCCGCCATGGCACTGGAATTCCACCACGTCTTCTTTCGTGTAGGAACGGGGCGCTAGCATCAATAGGAGTAGGGCTTCATCGATCGCCGCTTTGGTTTGGGGATGGCGCACATGGCCGTACAAAATGCGATGACTTTCCCAAGTTTGGTTGCCCGGTGCATCGAATAAAGTTTTGGCAATGGTGAGGGATTGTGGCCCCGATAGTCGCACCACCCCGATGCTTCCCTGCTGGGGCACAATGGCCGTGGCGATCGCCGCAATAGTATCTTCTAACTGCATTGCCTAGTGTCAAACAAAATTTTGGATTCCATCGGCTTAATTTTAAGGTTTTCGTTACTACGGCAGGTACTACAAATCCCCAACAGTGGTTAAGGATCAAGGCGGTTAGCCAGAATGGCCACGGGCACCATGGGAATCATAGGTAGTAAACAGATTGCCCACTGTTGCCAGTCCATGGGAGCAGTTTTGAACAATATATTCATAAATGGCAGTTGACTGAAACCAATTTGTAAGGCGATCGCCACCGCAATGCCCAGTAACAGTATGGGGGCTTTGGTAATGGTTTGACGTTTACCCGTCACATAGCCCAGAAAACTACGCCCTAACTGGCTAATGCTGAGCAGATAAATCACCCTAGCGGCCACCAGGGCTTGGATGGCCATAGTACGAGCTAGGGCCAAGTCGTCATAGGTGCGATTAACCCACTCGAACATGCCAAAAATTAGAATCCAATTGAACAGGGATACCAGTAAAATGCGGTGCAGTAACTTTTTGGTAATTAGGGGTTCGTTGGGATTGCGGGGAGCCTGTTGCATAATGCCCGGTGATTTGGCTTCAAAGGCTAGGGGCACAGTCATGGTGATGGAGTTGATCATGTTTAACCACAACACCTGCAGGGAAAGAATGGGCAAATTCAACGCCAGTAAAACACTGATCAAAATGGTCATGGACTCCCCGCCATTAACCGGTAGCAAAAAGGCGATCGCCTTACGGAGATTTTGGTAAACGGTGCGTCCTTCTTCCACCGCCGCTTCAATGGAGGCAAAATTATCGTCCGTGAGCAACATATCAGAGGATTCCCTAGCCACCTCTGTGCCCCCTTTACCCATGGCAATGCCAATGTCAGCCCGTTTTAAAGCGGGAGCATCATTTACCCCATCCCCGGTCATGGCGACAATGTGACCCTTCTCCTGTAAAGCTTCCACCAGTTGTAATTTTTGGGCTGGAGCTACCCTGGCAAAGACACAACTTTCTTCACTGGCCTGGGCTAGTTCTTCTGGACTCATAGTGGACAATTGCCGTCCTTCAAAAGCAATGGCATCCTCCCCCTGGGCAATGCCCATCCGTTTGGCGATCGCCTGGGCGGTGCTGATGTGGTCGCCGGTGATCATTTTGACCTGAATGCCAGCGTTATGACAGGCATGGACTGCGGCAATGGCCTCCGGTCGGGGCGGGTCAATCATACCCTGTAGGCCTAAAAATACTATCCCCGTTTCAATGTCCCCATGGTCAATGGCATGGTGATGGGGTTCCACTGCTTTTTGGGCAAAGGCCAGCACCCTTAACCCCTGCTTTGCCATCTGCTCAACATTTTGCTCAATCTCCCCTAGGTCGATGCCAACCATTTGACCGTCATCGAGGAGCATGGCGTCACACCGTTGCAGTAACGACTCCACCGAGCCTTTGACGTAAATCATGCGCCCGTCGCCATCGTGGAGGGTAGCCATATATTGATAATCCGATTCAAAGGGAATGGAATCTAAACGAGGTTTTTGCCCTGCTAAACCGGCTTGACTGAAACCAGCCTTGGCCGCCGAAGCTAACAACGCCCCCTCTGTGGGATCTCCTACCACAACCCAATCATCCCCCCGATGTTCCAGTTGGGAATCGTTACAGAGAATGCCAGTGAGTAAACATTCTGCTAACACTGGCGGTAAGTCATCCAACAGGGTTTTATCTTCCTCTCCGGCCTGCACCTGCCAAAATTCCCCCTTGGGGCTATAGCCCCCACCACTGACTTCATAATCTTTTCCTCCGGCATACACCGCTTGCACTGTCATTTGATTTTCCGTCAGGGTGCCGGTTTTATCGGAGCAAACCACCGTGGCACTACCCAACGCTTCCACTGCGGGCAATTTGCGGATAATGGCGTTACGTTTGGCCATGCGATTCACCCCGATCGCCAAGGTAACGGTCACCACCGCCGGTAAACCTTCGGGAATGGCACTGACGGCCAGGGCCACCGCCGCCTCAAACATATCCTTGGGACTACCACCCCGGCCCCAACCCACTGCAAAGGTAAATGCGGCCAAAGTCAGAATTACATAGAGCAAGGTGTGGCTAAATTTGGCAAACTTACGGGTCAAAGGGGTCATGAGGCTGACCTGCTTTTCCATGGATTGGGAAATTTGCCCCATTTCCGTGGCATTGGCAGTAGCTACTACCACCCCGCTTCCTTGACCAAAGGTGACGAAACTGCCCGCATAGGCCATATTTAACCTTTCTGCGAGGGGGGTTTCCTCCGGTAAAAGTTCCACCGCTTTTTCCACGGGCACTGCTTCCCCTGTGAGAGCTGACTCATCAACCTGGAGATTACGCACTTTTAACAGCCTTAGATCCGCTGGCACCTTATCCCCCGAAGCGAGGGAAACAATGTCACCGATGACTAAATCCTGGGAAGGAATCCGTAGATTTTGCCCATCTCTCAACACTGTGGCTTCTGTTGTTACTGCCTTGGCCAAGGAGGCGATCGCCCCTTCTGCTTTCGCTTCTTGGATGTAACCAATGATGGCATTGACTAGGGTAACTCCCCAAATCACCCAGGCATTAGTCCAAGAACCGAGAAAAGCTTTAACTGCACCCGCAATGAGGAGAATATAGAGCAGAGGTTGGTGAAATTGCAGCAAAAAGCGCAACCAAGCCGGCTTTCCAGGTTTAAATTTCAATTCGTTGCGGCCATATTGTTCGTAACGCTGGGCCACCGCCTCCGCTGTCAGACCTAAACCTGGATCGGTGTGCAAATCTGCAAGAATGTCTTCCCCTGGTCGATGGTGATGGAGGTAAGAACTTAAGGCGGGGAAATCCATACTGATTTGGGGGCAAAGGAAACGTCCCCATGGTATCAACTGGACCGAAAAGAACCAAAATTACTGCACGAAAAATCCCCCACTAGGCAGGGAGGACTTAAAAAAACTGTCATGATCAGGCAACGCACTAACATCAGGCGATCGCCACTACAAACCGACATCAATCCCGGCAAATTTAAACTCTGCCATGGTGATTAATCAATCCTCTCCTATTTCTTCTCCAATGCAGGTTCCACTACCAAATAATAAATATTGATGAATTGAATTAGAAGCAATTACACTGCCACTGGCTTTTGCTAGAAATGTTCTACCTTCAACGTATTCGTCAATGGTTGTTTCTTCCCCATAGACATCAAAAGTTACAACTTTTTTAGCTCCTGAATAACAACTTAAGTTGTCCGTTAATTTTGGCTGTTTTTTGTTGAAAACTTCCCCTTGATCAATCACACACATACCTCCACTAAAATTAACCCAGTGTTGTCCTTCACTGTCAGAAACTTTTATTTCATGGGCGAATTTATACTCATCAGCAAAGGGGCCTTCCACCACATTTTTACGAAAAATTTCTTCTCCCCCGGAAAAGCATACTAAAACCGGAAGATTTTGGTCTTGGGACGAAGCATTTGCTACTGCCATGGTAGGTTGATTTCCCAGCAGGAAAATAGTGATGGGAAGAAGAACAAAATAAATAAGTAGTTTAATCAATTTATTTATCCTATAAATTAATAAAAGCTTGGCAACAATTAGTTTCCCTGCATTATCCTTGGCGCAGGGGCGATATGGCTCAGCGAAATGTCCACGGGGACCAGGGGCGTTAAGCGGAATAAACCGATGATAGCAATAATATGAATCGGATTAAATTAGGGCAGAATTTCTAGAAATAATTAGTGGGAAGACTGTAATTTTTTTAAAAAGTAGCCCACTAAATAAAGGGAACCGCAGAGAACAGTCAATTGCTTAGAATTTTCGTTGGTTTTCTCTAAACTTTCTAGGGCTGTAAAACAATCATTAAACAGTGTAACCTCCTTTAACTCCGGCATAATTTGCCATGCTAACTGCTCCAACGTTGGTAAATCCCCGCTGTCATGGTCGGGCACTGGCACTAATAACAGGCGATCGCCGGGACGAAGTAAATGCTGAAAAATTTGGTCATGTTCCTTGGTGCTGAGCATACCCATCACCCAGGTAATGGTGGGTGGATAATTATCTGATCGATCAACTAACCCATGGGTATAGTTTGCCAAAGCTTTGGCCGCCGCCGGATTGTGGGCCCCGTCTAAAAGGATTTTTTGTCCGTTGTAGTCCACCCACTGCAATCGTCCAGGCCAGACTGCTTTAGCCATGCCTCGTTGGATCATCTCCAGCGTTAATTTGTCCCAACCCTGCTGTTTTAATTCCTGCAAAGCGGCGATCGCCAGGGCCGAGTTTTGTAGCTGAAAATCTCCCAATAGGACCAGGGGATACTCAAAACCTTGCCAGCTAGCCCAGGGTTGACCATTTTTTTCCGTGGCAATGGCGGGGGCAATCCAATAATCGGGGCAATGTAATTCGGCAATGCGTTCTTGAAAAACTTCCTGCGCTTCTGGGGGTATGTTGCCTAAAAATACCGGCCTCTGGGCTTTGAGAATGCCAGCTTTTTCCCTGGCAATGTGGGCTACGGTGGGTCCCAAAACCTGCCAGTGTTCCCTACTTAAAGAAGTAATAATACTGAGCAAACAAGGTTCTGGGACGTTGGTAGCATCCAGTCTGCCCCCCAGCCCCACTTCCATCACCGCAATGTCCACCTCTGCCTGGGCAAAATAGAGCCACACCGCCGCCGTAAACACCTCAAACAAAGTCGGGCGATCGAGACTATCCGCCGAGGCGATCGCCGTTACTTGTTGCAATGCCCCGATTAAACTAGCGTCATCAATGAAACTGCCATTGAGCCAAACCCTTTCCCGCCAATCAATTAAATGGGGAGAAGTATAGCGGCCCACCTTATAGCCAGCCTCCGCCAACACACTGGACAGATAGGCACACACCGATCCCTTACCATTGGTGCCACCCACATGGACATAGGGCACTTTTGCCTGGGGATTGCCCAACTTGGCCAGTAGGCCATGGATGCGCTCCAGACCCAGATTAACGCCGGCGGTTTTATAGGGTTCCAGTAGGGTGTTGATGTCCATGGCAGGTAATATCAGGGGAATTCGGTCAATGGCGCTAAACCAAAGTAGTTACTTTTGCCTGGGTTAAGTCAGGATGATTTTTCGGCAACGGGCAGGCGATCGCCTCACCGCCGTTGTAGCCCACTAGAGTTGTTTCCCCTTGGTAGTGACGGGGAGTTTTCAGTAACATTTGCCAGGCTTCTTTGGCGGTCAACAAATTCATTTGCCCAGGATAATGGGTTTGTAGCAAATCCTGCACCAAAGGATAATAATCGGAATTTACGTCGGGAAATAAATGGTGCTCTGTGTGGTAAGAAAAATTAAAATGTAAGCAATCAAATAACTTGGGCATCCGCAAAGAAACACTATTCACCAAAGGATCATTAATATCCGTCATCGGGCAAGCCAAATGGTTAGTGTAGATATAAAACATGCCCATGGCATGACCCAGGAAAATCGGCAAAAAGTAGCCTAAAATGACTGGAATTAATTGAAATTGTAAGTAAAACAAAATGCTTAAATGCACTGCCACTATGGCTGCTAATTCCAACCAAATTCTTTGCCGATCTTGGGCTTTAATCGTAAAAGCAGCCGGAACAAAATCGGCATTACCACCAGTGAAGAAAAGTACGGAAATCAGGTTGCGAAAATTATGTACACCCCAGGCAGTACCCATGCCAAAAATTAACCAAAGGGTATTAACTTCTCCCGAGGGAGCAAACAGGTGATGAATCCATTTTCCCCAGGTTTTGGGCTGTTCGTGCAGATAATTCCGGTCAGGATCCCGTAAACTATTGGTGTTATTATGATGAACCTGATTATGGAGCGATCGCCACTGACTAGGGGGCATCCACCAGAGGGAAAGACCTAATAAACTAATCAGGTAAGAAATTTTAGAACGTTTTTTGAGCACACTACCGTGCATCAAGTCATGGCTACCGAATAAAAATACAGTGACGCTATTACCCATTAATAGGGCCATGGGCAAAAATAACCAAAGCCATTGCCCAGGCCACTGATGGAGATGACGAGCGATGGTTAGTCCCGCAACATAAATACCTAGGTTTAAGCCTAAAATAACTAATTTCTTGGGAGCGGCTTGGAATGCTTCCGGTGGCAAAAGAGGACGGAGTTTTTTTACGTATTCAGATTGAGCAGTGAGCACCAGGAATAATCCCTAAAAGTTAAACAAAGCAATTTCAGTGTAAATGATTTTACCTGTTTTGGGAAAATTCCCAGCCGATGCAAAGTGTTAAGAAAACTTTAATGGCTTCCTTTCCTTTGGTATATGAAAATAGTAAAATCTGAATTTAATTTTGCCTGAAATAGTTAAAATCAGTCATTTTTATCAGGATTTTTGACAACAGGCTTAGGCAATACAAAATGTTTGCAGATAAGCTCAGTAAATCTTATTAACCCCCCCTAATTTTACAAAAAAGTCAAGCCAAAACTTGCCCCTCATTGTCTATGGAGTGATCAATTTAGACAGCGGAATAAGACTGGGCACATAAGGCATTAAAGCTGGCCAAAACCTTTTTTCTTCTTTTTCTTTTTCGGTTTACCGCCACCACCTTTGTAACCCCGGAAACCTGGGCCTGGTTGACCGCCAAACATCCCTCCCCCCATGCCTGGCATCGCTCCCATCCCTGGCATACCTCCAGGCATTCCTCCCATGCCCATTTGTTGCATCATGGTCCGCATCTTGGTGAAATTGGTGATTAGCTTAGATACATCGGTTTCACTGTGCCCTGAACCTTGGGCTATGCGGCGACGCCGACTGGGGGATTTAGCCAATAAGTCGGGATTCTTCCTTTCCTCCGTGGTCATGGAACTAATCATGGCTTCGGTGCGCTTGAGTTCCTTTTCCCCTTTTTCGATGTCGCCACTGCTGAGCTTATTCATGCCGGGAATCATTTTCAGCAGACCCCCTAGGGAACCCATATTCTTCATGAAGCGCATTTGCTTAATGAAGTCATCAAAATCAAAGGTGGCTTCGAGAATCTTGTTCTGTAACTTCTCCACGTCCCCGACATCGATCGCCTCTTGGGCTTTTTCCACCAGGGTCAGCACATCCCCCATGTTTAAAATCCGACTGGCTAGGCGATCGGGATAGAAGGGTTGCAGGGCTTCCACTTTTTCCCCCACCCCGACAAATTTGATTGGCTGACCGGAAATTTGCCGCACCGATAGGGCCGCACCGCCCCTAGTATCCCCATCTAATTTGGTGAGAATTGCTCCGGTAATGCCAATTTGCTCGTGGAAAGTGTGGGTTAAATTAGCCGCCTCTTGCCCCGTCATGGCATCCACCACCAGCAGGGTATCGTCGGGCTTAACAACCTGTTTGATTTGGGCCAACTCCGCCATCATTTGGGGATCAATCTGCAAACGACCGGCGGTATCGATTAAGACCGTATCGACTCCCAATTCCTTGGCTTTTGCCACCCCTTGGCGGGCAATTTCCACCGGGTTGGCATCACTGCCCAGGTCAAACACAGGCACATCAATCTGTTGTCCCAGAGTTTTTAGTTGGTCAATGGCTGCGGGGCGATAAACGTCCGTGGCCACCATCAGGGCACTGCGCTTTTCCTTGCGGAGATAGAGGGCTAATTTGGCCGTGGCGGTAGTTTTCCCGGTCCCCTGTAAGCCGGCCATGAGGATAACGGTGGGAGCTTGCTCTGCTTGAGCTAGGGGCACGTTGCTTTCCCCCATCAGGTTGACCAATTCGTCGTACACAATTTTGATGAACTGTTGCCCAGGGTTAACCCCACTGATCACATCCGCACCGAGGGCTTTTTGCTCCACGTCTTTGATAAAACCCTTGACCACCTGGAGATTCACATCCGCCGCCAACAGGGCCCTTCTGACTTCCTGCAGTGCCTCTTTGATATTGCTTTCACTAATTTTGTCCTGACCCCGGAGCTTTTTCCAGGCATCTTCAAGGCGATCGGCTAAGGCATCAAACATAGACTTTTAACGGCGGGACGGAACTTTAACGATTTGTAACCAATTCAACTGTAGCAAAGGGTTGCCCTGGCCAGAGAATCTGATCGGTCCCATCCCCTAACCATGGGCAGACTCAGGCCTCTCCTCCCCAATGGCGATCGCCATGTAATTTGGTTTAGATACCCACCTCAACAATCCAGTAATGACCTTGCTGATCACTCGAAGGAGAGAAACCAATAATGGACAACGAAACTCTGGTTGAAAAAAGGGTAAATTACACCCTTAGTTTAAATGGTCGGTTAATTCTTATTGAAAACGTCCCAGCACGGGTTAATGAAGAAACTGGAGAGCAGTTTTTTTCGCCAGCAACGGTAGAGTGTTTACAACAGACTGTTCTAGACAATCAGGAGCCGGATCATTTTATTCAAATTCCGGTTTATAGTTATTCAGAAAATCAAATCATCCCTAATAATTACGAAAATGGATAATTCAGAGCAATGGTACACAAGAGAAGAAAGAGAATTATTGCATAAAGCTCGCTATTTCTCAGGTTCCCATAATTATTTTTTTGAGTTAAAGGTAGCCAAAAATGGCTCAAAATATATTGTTATCGATCAACGCAAGAAGGTTGGAGACAAGTTTGTAGGATCAAAAATAAGAATTTTTGAAGATGAGATGTTGGAGTTTGAGCGTGTATTACATCAACTTATAAGTATCGCTTCTGGACAAATGCGTGTTTCTGCTGATAACTTGTCTCAATCAAGCTCTATAGAAGTAGAATTCAAAGACCTTTCGTGGGAAAATAACTCAGATATCTGCCCTAATTATTTTCCGATATTAACTACTACTAATAACTGGGAAGAGTTTGAAAAATATACCTTTTTATTATTAAAGTCACTAGGAATTGTAACTATCAAAAGTTTTCTTGGAGAAAAACAAGCTGGTAAGGCGGATGGATTTTTTCGGACTACTAATCTTTCAGTCATTTATGACTGTACCTTGGCAAAGGGAGACATTGAAACTCTTAAAAGTCAACAAATCATTAATTACTGTAGTCAATTGAAGCAAGGCAGAATAGAGTTTTCAGATAGAATAATTGAAGAATTTCATGAAGATCATAAGCAAGTTTGGATAATTAGTCGTCAACACTCTCGAAAAATTCAAGCAATTAATTCCATAGAAGTTATAGTCATTTCAATTAACGATGAGAGAATTTAATGTAAAATTATGGGGTGTACAAAATGAACAGGTTTAAACAATGGCTTACAGTTTAGATTTAAGGCAAAGAGTAGTAGCTTATATAG
>NZ_CP019225.1:1464589-1470875 GCF_010222815.1 Synechocystis sp. CACIAM 05
TATTGAGAAACTTCCATTACTTATTTGACAAATTGAAGAAGGCAGTAATGGCTTTAGGAGACCTTATTATTGCTTCAACTATTTTACCTTCCCACCTACACTGATAGAAGAGCGATAAATTGATTTCCATCCAAGATTTAATGAATTTATATGCAACTAGATTGACATCTAACTCTTCATATGAGTCTTTAGATTTGCAACTAAGAAATATTTAGCATTTAAGAGTAATTGCTTGCATACTAGGCTGAGTTTAACACTTCTGTTTCTGGATCTAAGGTTAACTGTATATTTTTTTTAGAATCATCAATAATTTGAACTTGTAAATCTTGGTAAAACTCTTCCTGAGCCAAAGATACTTTCGACTGGGAACTTAATAATAGTAAAGCCCAAAATACGCCAACTTTATCTTTTTTGTCTGGCAATTTATCTGGATCTAGATGGTGGTGCCAACAGCGGAGCAATGTGTCCAAATCTACCCAGGAACGATGGGGGAAGTCGGGCAAAATTTCCGGCAGACGGGTTTGTAAAAATTGCTCCAATTGACTGGCCAACTCGGTTAAATTTTCCTGGTGGGCTAATTCGGTAATGATTTGTAGTGCTTCCCGCCGGGATTGGGGACGTGCCCGTTTCACCCGCTTGGGTTTTTGTTCGCTTTTTTCGATCTCAACGGCGATCGCCTCAATTTGATCAATTAATTCCGCTAGGGTAACCCGACGACGTTGTAAGGGCGGGACAGCAGTGCGGCGACGCAGACGATTTTCTAAATCCCTTGGTAACCGGGCAATTTGACCATCGGGCCATTCTTCTAGCTCAGCTTCAGGTAAAACTTCTTCTGGTTCCTGCTCCAAATTGTGGAGACTGTCAGCTTTGTAGCGCACCAACATGGAGGCCCAAAGAAAAGCTTGGCCGGAACGGGGTAAATTTTGCTGTTGAAAACTCAGGTCGAGGCTGTTGAGAATGCCCAGATCCTGCAAAAAGCGATCAATCACGTCGATCACCGACACATCCCAGGGGTTGATCTCCCCTTGGTGGGCCATTTCGATCAGGGTATCAATGGCATGACTCGCCGCAGATGGTGTCATAATTCCTTATGTTAACTGCCCGCTGTGAAGATCACCAGTTGGAGGACGCAGGCTTTATGGATGGGGTTTCCCTCGCGGATTTACGCTTGAACTATACCCAGGGGGGTTTAACCGAGGCTGAGGTGGCAGACCATCCCTTTGCCCAATTTCACATATGGCTCCAACAGGCGATCGCCGCTGAGTTGCCAGAACCCAATGCTATGACTTTAAGCACTCTGTCCGAGGAAGGCCATCCGGTGGGGCGTATGGTGCTGCTCAAGGGTTTGGATGAGCGGGGTTTTGTTTTTTACACTAACTATGACAGTGCCAAGGGGCAACAGTTAACGGCCCATCCTTGGGCAGGATTAGTGTTTTGGTGGGCGGCCCTAGAAAGACAGGTACGGGTGGATGGTCGAGTAGAAAAAATTGATCCGGCAGAATCCGATGCCTATTTTCAGTCCCGTCCCCGGGGTTCTCAATTGGGGGCCTGGGCTTCTCCCCAAAGTCAGATTGTCGGCGATCGCCAGGAGTTAGAAGACAATTTGGCCCGCTGGGAAAAACAATACGAGAACCAATCCATTCCCCGCCCCCCCCACTGGGGAGGATTTCGGGTGATTCCCCATCGCATCGAATTTTGGCAGGGTCGTCCTAGTCGTCTCCATGACCGTTTGCAATTTAACTTGCTTGATGGTCAATGGCACAGACAGAGGTTGGCGCCGTAGAAGTTAAACTAGCCCCCATTCCATTGCAGTCTTAAAGTTTTGACGTTTTAGTCCATAAAGTTGATCAGAGTTGCGTATTTATAGACATTTGAACTTTTTATCGTCCTTTTTCTACACAAATTTGAATCAAGTATTCTCCTTAGTGTGTTTTCTGTCTTAGTCAAAATTGGTCTCACCGCCGAATTTTCATCTTCCAACGGCAGCCTTCTTTGAGGATTTAGGATAGAATCATAGGATTGTTTTGCCGTCATGGCCCCTAAGATAAATACGTGCGTCTAGAAATTTCATCGCCTCAAACAAAGCTTCCTTACCCCAAAACTGAAGAATTACCATTTACCCTCCAAGAGCTCAGAAACGCTATTCCAGCGGATTGTTTTGAGCCATCGGTAGTCCGGTCCTTGGGCTACTTTTTTTTGGATGTTGGTTTAATTGCCGGGTTTTATGCTCTAGCGGCCTACCTTGATTCCTGGTTCTTCTATCCGATTTTTTGGTTAATTCAGGGAACCCTATTCTGGTCCCTGTTTGTGGTGGGCCATGATTGTGGCCATGGTTCCTTTTCCAAATCCAAAACCCTTAATAATTGGATTGGTCATCTCAGCCACACGCCAATTTTGGTGCCCTACCATGGCTGGCGCATTAGTCACCGTACTCACCATGCCAACACGGGCAATATCGACACCGACGAAAGTTGGTACCCAGTGTCGGAGCAAAAATATAACCAAATGGCCTGGTATGAAAAGCTGTTGCGTTTCTATCTGCCCCTGATTGCCTACCCCATCTATCTATTTCGGCGATCGCCAAATCGGGAAGGCTCCCATTTTATGCCCAGTAGTCCCCTATTCCGTCCCGGAGAAAAAGCAGCTGTTCTCACCAGCACCTTTGCTCTTGCAGCCTTTGTCGGCTTCCTTGGTTTTTTAACTTGGCAATTTGGCTGGCTATTTTTGCTGAAATTTTATGTTGCCCCCTACATCGTGTTTGTGGTGTGGTTAGATTTGGTCACATTTTTACATCACACTGAAGACAATATCCCTTGGTATCGCGGTAATGATTGGTATTTCCTCAAAGGTGCCCTCTCCACCATTGACCGGGATTACGGCTTCATTAACCCCATTCACCATGACATTGGCACCCACGTTGCCCACCATATTTTCTCGAATATGCCCCACTACAAATTACGCCGGGCGACTGAAGCCATCAAGCCTATTTTAGGGGAGTATTATCGATATTCCGATGAACCCATTTGGCGGGCTTTTTTTAAGTCCTATTGGGCTTGCCATTTTGTACCCAATCAAGGCTCAAAAGTTTATTACCAATCGCCATCCAATGGAGGATTTCAAAAGAAATCTTAGTTGCCCTTAATTGAATAGAATTAACATCGGGAGGGAAGGCAATATTAGATGGTATTACTTCCTCCCGATCGCCGTATTAGAAGTATTGAAGAAGTTAAACAATCACACTCCAAAAGATCAGCATTAAACCAACAACTGTGCCGTGGTGAGGCAGAAGATTGAAAAAGGATTGTTTGCCCAACTGTTGACTGAGAAAAATTGACCAAAGTACTCCGGCCAAAAGCAGCATACCTTGCAAAAAGGCGATCGCCGCCGGATCCGCTACCAACATTGGTAAGTCAAAGGGTAAAGACCAGTGGAAAGTTTTTGGCACTAGGGTCAACACCTGCCCCGCTTCTCCCAAACCTAAATGGAGATAATGGGCTAAGTTGGCCGCTAAAGTGAGGGGCAATAGACCGTAAGCTAAGTTAATGAAGGGAATTTTTTGCCCAACTTTAGGAGCGGGAATCAAAAAGTAGGCGATTAGTGGCAATAAAGCTGGTAAAAACAGCAAACCGAGGGAGAACAAGCCATGGTTGATAAATGTACCCACTGGCGATAAATGCCATACCTGGATAAATTCCGGTAATCTCCTCAATAAAACGCTATTTAGTAGTAACAACAATAAGGCTACTTCGTAGGGGCGCGCAGTATGGGTAGTAACAATGGCGATCGCCGGGGGACGCAGATTAAATTCCACTGAACGATGGGGACAGGCTTTTAAACAGGTCATACATAGTACGCAATCTCGATTATCCGTCAGTTGGGCTGGGTGAGTACCCAGAGGACAGCCCTCAGTGGCTTGCCCTTCTCCTTTGGCTGGGCCTCCTTTGTAACACTGGTAAGTAGTACATTCCGCCGAACAAGTTCCCTGTTGAGCCCGCAATTCAGTGATGGCTAATTTGGCAAACATGCCGTTCATGCCGCCAATGGGACAGAGATAACGACACCAAAATCTTTGCTCAAAAATCACGGAGCAAACCATAGCTCCCCCGGTAATTAACAGTAATAACCAAGCAGAAAGATAGGCAGTATTTTCCAAGTCCCAAAGTTCTTCCCAGAGTAAAATTAGGGCGAAAAGGGCAAAAAGAAACCAACCCCCCCAATTTTCTGCTGCTTGTCTGGGCCATTTTTTCAGTTTTCTTGGCCAGAGCCAGAGGGATAGTTTTTGGGTAATTTCCCCGTAAATCATAAAAGGGCATACAGCACACCAAAGTCGACCCACAAAAATAAATCCCAATAACACTAAGGGCCACCACCATGCCCAAAATAAATTCAATGCAAAATTTTGGTCCCTAGTTTGAGGTCCCAGAAAAAGAATAGCCACAATGACCGGGAAAGCGAATACAGTGAAGCCATAATTGAGGCGATCAGGCCACCAAGCACTGCGCAAAAATTGCCGTAATCGCGGGTAACGGTTGAGTAAATTAAGGCGAAATAATTGTTTCTTACTTTGGGAAGGCCAAATAATTTCCTCGGTAATTACTTTTTCGCCCTGTAATTGGGTGACCGCCCGTTCCACCAGATTATTTAATTCTCGAATATTATTAGGAAAATCGTAGGCTTGTAAGCGACGCAGGGCCTCCGGTGCTAGGTTGGGAACTTCGATGCCTTTGGAGCGACAAATTAAACTTAAATAATAGTCAACGTAATCTTCAATATCTGCTTTTCTTACCCGCAAAGGGGGAATTTTAATGGTGTTAGTAAATAGGGAAGTTAGCTTAGGAATGATATTTTCAGCAATGGCAATTACCTTGGCTTGACTGTGGCGAAAAGTTGGTTCTACCCCCCCTGCTGTGGCCACAGGTTGGTAAATACCTTCACAAATTAAATTGGCGATCGCCGGTAAAAGTTGAGGTTTCAATTCCTGAATATTGTTCAACAGTAAGGTTCCTTGACCCAAGGCATCTAAAATTCCGGGTTTACCTTGATTGGTGCCAAAGAGTTCTTGACCACTGGCGGATAGCAGAGCACAGTTGATCTTAACCATCACCGACCGTTGGGCTTGGGCTGAGCCAAAATGAATCAGGGCGGCGGTGTTATCCTTTTCCAGTCCCGGCTCTCCGAACAATAATACTGGCTTTTGATCTGTTGATACTGCTTTAATTTGCTCCCGGAGCTTTTGGGCATAGCGACTTTTACCCATAATGGCTCGCTTAGCGGCAGGGACGAGGTAGGGGCGTAAAATCTTCTGTTTTTCTTGTTCAAAAAATAGTTGGGCATTCAGTTCCCTGAGTTCCTGCACCAATTGTTGGGAAAAAGCCTGGGTTATCTGGGGATAATCTTGCAGCAATTGCCGCATTTTTTGCCCTGGTAAATACCACAATTGGCAGTCAGTAAGGGCGACTAAATCCTGTTCTAGGGGACTATCAATTATGAATGCCTCTAGATTGATAATTGCCCCTGGCAATAAACAAAATTTCCGGGCATCAGATTCCAACTGTCCTTGACCAAGAATGTACAAGTCTGTTCCCTTGTCCCTATCTTTGGGCAGACTTTCACCCTTAGCCAGGGAAAATTCAATTAATTGGCTGGCGATCGCCTCCAGAATCTCCGGGGCAAGTTGGCCTAATTCCGTCCGTTGTCGGAGCCAGGAAAGCAAATGGGAAAGGCGATCGGTCATGGCAAAACCCCTGAGGAAAAACCTATGATCATACTAATCGATGCTGTAACATCTATCCTGAATTAAGTTCTGGAATATTTTTAATCTAAGTTATGAAATTGCCCTACGGAAACCAAGCTGATGTGAAGCAAATAACTGATAAACTACAGACCTATTCCCTTAATTTAAACCATCCTAATGGCAAACATAAAGCTAGACTCTTTCGAGCTAAATTGGGTATATCCCTCTTTCCTGAATCTCGGAAAGAATATTTTTCAGTACTATACAAAAAGTCTCACTGTGAAGGCGTTTCAAGGTTTTCAAGGCTCGATAATCATGGGGGACAATATCTTATTAAGTACACCACATGAAACCGTTGTTGCTAAAGGCTTTCGATGATTTTCATCAAATTGACTTGCCCAGTCTGACGCAAGAGGGATATAGTCATTTCAATTAACGATGAGAGAATTTAATGTAAAATTATGGGGTGTACAAAATGAACAGGTTTAAACAATGGCTTACAGTTTAGATTTAAGGCAAAGAGTAGTAGCTTATATAGAAGCTGGAGGAAAA
>NZ_CP019225.1:1470975-1536795 GCF_010222815.1 Synechocystis sp. CACIAM 05
AGCTTCTATATAAGCTACTACTCTTTGCCTTAAATCTAAACTGTAAGCCATTGTTTAAACCTGTTCATTTTGTACACCCCATAATTTTACATTAAATTCTCTCATCGTTAATTGAAATGACTATAACTTTAGAAAATTTCAATTTGATTAAAATCAAAAAAAGAAAAGTCTTCCGCTGGATCTTTACTTGACCATTGTATTTGTTTAAAAGTATATTTGGCTAGCTTTATTTTGTATTGATGAGGCGCAATGCTTAAGTTAATTGTGCCTAAGTAATAATCATCTAAATTTAATCCATGCTTCTCAAAAAAGGGCTTTTGCATAGCAAGAGTTCCCCCAGGGAAACGTTGATCACCAGACTGACCGGAAGCAACTCTATAACCAGCTTTAACTGTTGCTTTAATCTGAACCCAATGATTCACTGAGCAATCTCCATAATTTCTGAAATTCTATCACTGGAACTAGAATTATTTATCGGTTAGTTATAGTTATCTAAATCCTAGGCGATCGCCAATTTAAATAGAGGAAACTAGCTATCTTGCTTTACCACTATTCATGGCATATGACTAGTCAATGTAGGTATATCCGGTAACTTTTTTTGCCAAAATAATGCTTTGCCCATTTGAGGATCTAGCTCATAGCTTCCAAACCCGAATGACCTGTACGCTGATTGGGCAATATGATTTCCTTCCAGTACTTCTAAAGTAAGTTTGCAACAGCCTAATTCTAAGGCGATGTCTTCCGCTTTTTGTAGCATTAGCTTTGATAAACCTTTGCCACGATAAGGCAAAGAAACAATGACATCATGAATATTGAGTAACGGTTTACAAGCAAAAGTAGAAAATCCTTCTAGACATACCAACAGACCGGCAGGTTGGGAATAAACAAAGGCAAGGATAACGTGAATAGATGGTCTTTTGGCAAGCTCTAATGGCAGATTTGCTTTAACATAATCAGGTAATTTTTCTCCTCCTCCCATGGGGTCACAGGCATATTCATTCATCAATTGAATCATTGCTTCTGCATGGACAGCTGAATTAAGATCTGCTTTTATAATGTCAATCACTTTAGTAAATTGAATAATTGAAGGTTATGTTAAGCTGATTCGTTAATTAATAAGGCGATCGCCGCGGCTAGGGTAGACGGATAATGCTTTGCTAAATCTGCAAACCAAATTCCTTCACCAGACAGTGGGTCAAGTTGCTCTAGCCATTGTTGAGCTTTTTGAGCGATAATTGCCTGTCTTTGTTGCTCTTGGTGATCAATTAATTTTTTTAATTCTGGGTTTAAAGATTCGGATGTTTGTTTAAATGTAGCTTGAATTTTAGGCGTTTTTTCGGAAAAATAATTAACCTTAAAACCTTGCTTTAATTCATTTAAAATGATATCTAAAGTTGGATGTTGTTGCTCCTTATTTGAAGTAGAAGCTATAGCTGGTTTACTAGATAGTGTTTCTGGCTCTTCAATATATTTTTGGCGGAGGTCAGCCAGTATAGAGTCAATGGAATCGGGGTTATTCATAATAAAATATCTGGTTTCAATCCTCAATAGCATTTAATAAAACTTCAGTTAAAGTTAGGTCTTCCATTTCATCAAAGGTTACCGTATCAACAATATCAAACTTGGCTCCTACTTCCATTAATTGATCATCAAGAGCCTGGAGAAACTTGGTGGCACTGGGATCATTCCCAATTTGCATGAATGAAATAGCTAATTCTTCATCCGCATCTAGACACTTACTGGCTTGAATAATGATTTCAAAAACGGATCTACGGTCATTGGGTTCTCCATCCGTAATGACCAAAATAGTTTCTCCTGTTGGAGCCTGATTAGATTTTTTTCGTTGTAAAAAATTATTGAGCGCATCTTGTAGCACAGCGGTGAGATTAGTACCACCCACTGGTTCATTTTCTTGAAAAATTTGCTCCACTTTAGATGCGTTAACGTTGTCATAACGGCGGAATTTGCCGGAGAAAGTGTACACTGTGATTCCGTTAGCATCTAGCTGGTCACATTTTCTAGCAAGGGCGAGGGTTGATTCTTGAACTAGCTCCCATCGGCTTTTTTGGAATTTTGGCTCAATGATGGACATGCTACCGCTTTTATCAATAATGAGCGTGTAATCCCGTTGGTTTGACATGCTGAACCTGCTTGTGAAATGGGCTTGTTGTCAATTATAGGAAATTTTTTAGGCCTGTCAGTGAGATAATTTTGATTCTTCAGGGGTTAATTTAGTCAAATTTTAGATTATCGCAGTTCCCTGCCTCACGCTCACCCATCGCTAGAGCTGGAAATTTCCGCCTAGAACAGTTAAAAGATTCTTAATTTCGACCGGGACAGATTTAGATAAGAATGAAATAACATAATCAGTTAAAATTTCTCCAAATTGTAGTTCTGACTACGCCTACTTATATTATTTTTAAACAATTTAGCTAGAGGCGATAAATTAAGACTTTATAGCTAAGTTTCTAGAGATTTTAAAAATATAATCGTTAATACTTACTGTTCTATAAATTTATTCACAAATCATATTATTAAAGTTTATTTGATGAAGCCAAAATTCGTCGGTGATAACAAACATTTTTAGTTTTTCTCCTGATTAATCATTTCATTGATCAGATCAATTCAAGACTAGCTCAAATTATTCCCGTCGGCGATCGCCATTGATGCAGCTATAATGATTGCCGCTTTATTTCCTTGAACTTTGCCCATGATCAAGAATGATATTTGGATCCGTGCCCAAGCTGCCCAAGGCATGATTGAGCCTTTTGAACCCAAGCTAATGCGGCAAATAGAGGGACAACCGGCTATTTCCTTTGGTCTGAGCAGTTTTGGTTATGATATTAGGCTTTCTACGGCGGATTTTCGCATTTTTCGCCACATTCCGGGCACTGTAGTTGATCCCAAAAACTTTAACCCCCACAATTTGGAAGCTACCCAACTGCACAGGGATGACAGTGGCAGTTATTTTATTTTGCCAGCCCACTCCTACGGGCTGGGAGTTGCAGTGGAAAGATTGGCCATCCCTGCTAATGTGACCGTGCTTTGTATTGGTAAAAGTACTTACGCCAGGGCTGGTATTATTGCCAACTTAACTCCGGGGGAAGCGGGGTGGTGTGGTCACCTCACCCTAGAATTTTCCAATTCCTCCAGTGCTGATTGCCGTATCTACGCCAACGAAGGCATCGTACAGTTACTCTTTTTTGAAGGGGAAGACTGCGATATTAGCTATGAAACCAGAAGGGGCAAATATCAAAATCAGCCCCAATCAGTTACATTGCCCCGGGTTTAGAGTTGGAGGAAATTACCTATCAACTATTAGACTAGGGTGGGATGGAAGAAAAAAGCCAGGGCCACAATGGCATAGGTGGCAAGCAACAGGATGCCCTCTAACCAATTGGAAGTGCCATCACTACTGATAGAGTTGACAATCAAAACTGCCACCAATACCGCTACCAACTCGAATGGATTGAAGTTTAAATCCATGGGCTGACCGATCGCCCAGCCGATGATGACCAAGACTGGGGCCACAAAGAAGGCAATTTGCAGGCTCGACCCCATCACCACAGACATGGAGAGATCCATTTTATCTTTCATGGCCACAGTGACGGCGGTGGCGTGCTCGGCAGCGTTACCGATAATGGGTAGGACGATTACCCCGGTGAACAGGGCAGTTAATCCCAGGGATTCCGTGGCCACCTCTAGGGAACCCACCAGCAATTCCGATTCCACCGCTACCCCTAGGGTGACTACCAATAAAACTCCCGTCCAAAGCCAAAGATTGGGTTTTTCTTCTTCCGTAGGAGGTTCCGGTTCTGATACATCTTCGCCGAGTTCTGGCATCTCCATATTCTCAGCCACGCCCACATCGTACAGATAGGCATGGGTTCCCATGGAAAACACCAAGGAGAGGAGGTAGACACCGATTAACACCACGGCCACGGCCACAGAGAGATTTTGTAAAACCGTTTCCTCCACCCCTGTGGAGGTGTATTGCAAGGCTGTGGGTAACAGAATCGCCACTACCCCCAAATTCATGGTAGATGCATTCAAGCGAGCGGCGAGGGGTTGGAAATTCTGTTCCTTATAGCGCAATCCCCCCAGGAAGACGGCAAAACCCATTACTAGCAGTAAGTTACCAATAATTGATCCTGTTAGGGTGGCTTTGACCACCTCGATTAACCCTTCTTTTAGGGCGATATAGGCCAAAATTAGTTCTGTGGCGTTGCCGAAGGTGGCATTGAGCAGGCCCCCCGCATTAGGACCGATTACCACAGCGATTTCCTCCGTGGCGGTGCCCATGAAGGCTGCTAGGGGTACAATGGCCAAACCAGCCAAAATGAACACCGTCGTTTCCCCCCAACCCAACCAGTGGGCGGCAAAGGAGAGGGGACAAAAAACTAACAGGACAAGAAAAATCTTACTTTTGGTGGACATAACCTGGCGATCGCCATTGAAGCGGTTTTTGGATAGTTCGATTTATTATGCCCCAGGAAATCACAAAATTAGATGATCCAGCCCCTACAAAACGGGTGATCAATGTAACTCACTCTGTAGCAGTTGATGGTGGTTTACAATGTTTGGTGGTTTAGATTATATTGTCACGGACAATAATAGCCAGGGTTGGCCGAGCGGTTGAGGCAGCGAACTCATAATTCGCCCTAGACAGGTTCAACTCCTGTACCCTGGATTCTTTTCATAGTGAGGAAGTCTATGGAAGGCAAGATAATAGTCACTTTGTATCATCCAGCTTACAACACTAGTTGGGAAATTGGTTCTTTGCCTCAAGGTGGTTTCTACGGAACAAATAATGGTTTTGCTAGAACACAGCCGAAAAAGTATAGAACATTCAGCTCGTGGACAGATGCACAATCATTTATTGAATGGATGTAAAGATAACGGATGGAAAATTAACATTGATCGTCGCGGAGTTATTCCCCAGTGAAAGTCGTGGCGATCGCCTGCTAGACTGGAAAGGTTGTCAAAAATTCGCACATCCAAGCTTTCGGGTGTTTCTGCCACAGGCGGAAATTCCCTTGGATGAAGGATAAACCCGAATAGGAGAAAATTTAACATGCCCGTAGTTTCTCTCGCAGATTTGCTAGAGTCTGGTGTTCACTTCGGCCACCAAACCCGCCGCTGGAACCCCCGCATGGATCAATATATCTACACCGCCCGCAATGGTGTTCATATTATTGACCTGGTGCAAACCGCCCAACTGATGGAAGATGCCTATGAGTATGTCCGCTCTTCCACTATCAACGGTAAAAAATTCTTATTTGTCGGCACTAAGCGCCAAGCCGCTGGCATCATTTCCCAGGAAGCCCAACGCTGTGGAGCTCACTACGTCAATCAACGGTGGTTGGGGGGAATGCTCACCAACTGGGAAACCATCCGCAAACGGGTTGATCGCCTGAAGGAATTGGAAGCCCTAGAAGCCAGTGGCGGCATTGACCGTCGGGGTAAAAAAGAAGGCTCCATGCTCCGGCGGGAATTGGGCAAATTACAAAAATACCTGGGTGGTATTAAAAACATGCGCAAGCTCCCCGACGTGGTGGTAATCGTGGACCAACGGCGGGAACATAACGCCATTCATGAATGCCAAAAGCTCGGTATTCCCATCATTGCCATGTTGGATACCAACTGTGATCCAGATGTGGTCGATGTGCCTATCCCCGCTAACGATGACGCCATCCGTTCGATCAAATTGATTGTGGGCAAACTAGCCGATGCAATCTATGAAGGTCGCCATGGTCAACCGGATGTCAGCGATGACTACGAAGAGTTTGACGAAGGTTTGGATGGAGATAATCTAGAAGTAGAAGCCGCTGAGGAGGTGGAAGAAGCGGCCGAAGCAGAAGTTGCAGCCACTCCAGAAGCTTAGATTTTGTCCCTTTTTTCCTTTTTCTCACCGATGGGGCAGGGCAAACCCAGTCCCAGTACTAGGGGAAAATATAGCTGGTGTTGACCATCACTTTTTTCCCTTAGCCCAATAATTACCGTGCAATCATAGAAAAACTGATTAGGAACGATAACCATGGCAGAAATTACCGCTCAACTCGTGAAGGAACTGCGTGAAAAAACCGGCGCAGGCATGATGGACTGTAAAAAAGCCCTAAAGGAAAATGAGGGTGATTTAGAAAAATCCATTGAATGGCTCCGGCAGAAGGGCATTGCCTCCGCTGATAAAAAATCTGGCCGTACCGCGGCCGAAGGTTTGGTCCATAGCTACATCCACTTTGGTGGCCGCATTGGCGTGTTGGTGGAAGTTAACTGCGAAACTGATTTTGTGGCCCGGGGCGATCGCTTTAAAGATTTGGTTAACGATGTGGCCATGCAGATTGCCGCTTGTCCCAATGTGGAGTACGTTAGCGTAGCCGACATTCCCCAGGAAATGGTGGCTAAAGAGAAGGAAATTGAAATGGGGCGCGACGACCTGGGCAAAAAGCCCGCCAATATCAAAGAAAAGATTGTCCAAGGGCGCATTGATAAACGCCTCAAGGAGCTATCTTTGCTAGACCAGCCCTACATCAAAGACCAAAATCTCACCATTGAAGAGTTGGTTAAACAGGCGATCGCCGAATTGGGGGAAAACATCCAAGTTCGTCGCTTTATCCGCTTTAACCTTGGTGAAGGCATCGAAAAAGCAGAAACCAACTTTGCGGAAGAAGTGGCCGCTGCCGCTAAGGGCTAGTAACTCAGGCTTGATTACCGCACTACTTATTAGCTAAATCTAAGAACCTTTTGAACCCAGATTTCCACCGCCATAGGCCAGGGAAGATTTGGGTTTTTGCTTTAGGGATAAACCCCAGAAAATCTTGGCAGCCCATCTTTGCTTTGCCCAGAGAGTGTGTCAAAATCGTGGGTAACTTAGTCTGTCCTAGGCTTCCATAACTTATAATTATCGCCATCATTGCTATGTTGCCATTGCCATTAATTGCCAACGGAAAAGGATTCATCCGCGCTCTAGAAAACGACGGGGCTTTGGCAGTGTATGCCCCCCTAGAAGGTGGTTATGAAGGTCGTTACCAAAGACGCCTACGGGCCAACGGCTACGTCAGTATATCCCTTTCTGCAAGGGGTTTGGGGGACGTGGAAGCCTATTTGATGCAAGTCCATGGAGTACGTCCGGCCCATTTAGGTAAGAAAAATATTGCCCAAGAAGGAGCGGTGGGACCGATTTATTTTGCCCAGCCGATCGCCGGTTATCAGTTGGAAAATTTACCGGCCCAAAGTAAAGGTTTGGTGTTGTGGATTTTGGAAGGTTATATTCTCTCCCAAACCGAAATTCAAGACTTAATTAGTCTCACCAAAAGAGTGCCCAAACTGAAAGTGGTGTTGGAAATGGGCGGCGATCGGGTTTTCCGCTGGCAACCTTTACTGAATTGCTTGCAGGCGGCCTAGTTTGTCCTGTGCAACAGCTTTAATTTGCTGAATAAAATCTTTTAACCTTCATTTTTAATCCCCATGACCGCCCGTCTTGCCCGTCCCTATGCGGTTCTTTCCATTGGTGCGGCCCTGGCTACCATGGGGTTGAAATTGGGGGCCTATGCCATTACCGGTTCCGTGGGTCTGTTGTCCGATGCGTTGGAATCCACTGTGAACCTAGCTTCGGCCATCGTTGCTTTTTGGGCTCTGTCCTTAGCGGCTACCCCGGCGGATTCTGAACATCCCTTTGGCCATAGCAAGGCGGAATACTTTTCTAGTGGATTAGAAGGGGCCTTCATTTTTGTTGCGGCCCTTGGCATCGGTTACAGCGCTGTAGAACGTTTACTGAGTCCCCGACCCTTAGATCAAAATGGTTTGGGCATTACCTTGGCGATCGCCGCCACGGCCTTAAACGGAACAGTGGCTTGGATTCTTTGGCGGGCGGGGAAAAGATTAAATTCCATTGCCTTGCGGGCTGATTCTCAGCATCTAATGACCGATGTCTGGACTTCGGTGGGGGTGGTGGTGGCGGTAGCTTTAATTTTTATCACTGGTTGGGAATGGCTAGATCCCTTAATAGCCCTTGGGGTAGGATTCAACGTGCTCTGGACAGGAACCCATTTATTGCGGGAAACCATCTCCAGCTTGATGGACCAATCGCTACCCCCGGCCCAACTCCAGGCCATCACTAGCTGTTTTTTGCCCTACGAAGACCAAGGAGTACGTTTTCATCTATTGCAAACCAGGCAGGCTGGCTCCCAGTCTTTTATCTCTTTCCATGTGCTAGTGCCTGGACATTGGACTGTCCAGCGCGGCCATGATCTCTGTGAAGCCATCGAAATGGCGATCGCCGAACGGATTACTGGCTCTAGGGTAACCACCCATTTGGAGCCCCTGGAAGACCCTAAATCTTGGCAACATCCTGACGAGTTTCCCCCCTCTGCCCCTTTAAACCGGGATAAGCCCAATTAGGTTTTGGGGTATTATGCAAAAACTTGGCTCCGGCAGATTCCGGCTCCGGGTAGCATAACAAACTTTTTTGTCATTTACGACAACAGGAGAACTTTAAAAAATATGAACAACTATACCAAAGACGATGATGGACGGCTGAATAATTTTGCCGTTGAACCCAAGATCTATGCGGCCGATGCCCCCAGTAAAGCCGACAAACGAAATTATTTGATTATGGCGGCCATTACCGTTGTGTTGGTGGCGGGGCTGATTGCGGTGGCTGTGGTAGCTTCCGGGGCTAGCACCTAATTTTGCCCGTAAATTAAGAAGGTATCGCCATCGTCACTCCCTGGTTGCGATGGCCAGTCAACTTCTAGAATTAAGGGAAGGGGGAAAGTAGCATGGGGCAAAAAACTACAACTTTGTACGACACCGATTTCAATCTTTGGATTGAGGAAACTGTGCGTCAACTCAAACAAGGCGATTTACAATCCTTAGATTTAGAGAATTTAATTGAAGAAATAGAGTCCATGGGTCGCAGCGATAAACGGGAAGTTAAAAATAGACTAATTGTTTTGATGATCCATTTGCTCAAATGGCGGTATCAACCGGAAAAGCGCTCTAATAGTTGGACAGCGACCATTAACGAACAACGTCGTCAGCTGGGCCTCATCACCGGGGATAGCCCTAGTCTGAAACCATTTTTGGTTGATAATTTTCCCGGTTGTTATCAGATAGCCCGCAGGGATGCGGTGAGGGAAACGTTTTTATCGCTATCAGTTTTCCCGGTGGATTGTCCCTTTTCCCTGGCGGAAATCCTTGATGCTGAGTTTTTCCCCGATTAATCTGTTGCCTAGCTGAATGAATTCCCCCGCCCCTGATCCGGCCCTCTCTACGGCGATCGCCAGCATCCAACAATCGTTAAATTGGTATGCGAGCCAGCGTCGCCATTGGAACTATCCCCCCAATCTGGAATTGCAGGGGGCGGTGCGCCAGGACATTCAAGCCATGCACCAAGCCTTAGCCAAACTGGAGCAACGGGTATTTAAAATTGCGGCCTTTGGCTTAGTCAGTCGGGGTAAATCCACCGTGATTAATGCCTTGTTGGGGGAAAAACGCCTGGAAACAGGACCGCTCCATGGGGTAACCCAGTGGCCTCAATCGGTGCGGTGGTGCAGTAACGACAAAATTCAAATTGATTTGATTGACACGCCAGGGCTAGATGAAATTGCCGGGGGTGCCCGAGCCGCCATGGCCCAAACCGTAGCTCACCAGGCAGATCTGATTTTATTTGTTATTGCGGGGGACATTACCCAAACGGAATTTACTGCCCTCCAGACATTGCGCCAGGCCCAAAAACCTCTATTGCTAGTTTTTAATAAAATCGATCTATATCCGGAGCAGGATCAACAACAAATTTTTGCTCAGCTACAGTCCCTCACTCCTGACGGGGAAGATAGCCCCATTTTTTCCGCCGAGGACATTGTACTAGTTGCCGCTGAACCTCCTCCCATAATGGTGCGGGTGGAATATGGCAATTCCCCCAGGGGTTCTCGGCCCAGCCCAGCCCTAGAAGAGCGATGGGAAAAACCAGCCCCCCAACTGGATCAACTACGCCACAAAATTTTCACTATTCTGAACCAGGATGGCAGTCAACTGCTGGCCCTTAATGCTCTGCGCCAGGTGGAACAAGCCGAAAAGAATATTGCCACTAAAACCATTGAAATCCGCACTGCTGAAGCTGACCAACTCATTAGTAAATATATACGCTATAAAGCCCTGGCGATCGCCGTTAATCCCATTGGTTTGTTGGATTTAGTCGCCAGTGTGATCACCGACCTATTGTTAATTCGGAGTCTAGCGCGGATCTATGGCCTGCCCATCACAAGCTACGAAGCGGGGCGCATCTGGAAAAAAGTGCTGATCGGTGCCGGTGGTATTTTATTGAGTCAATGGGTATCAGCTTTATTTTTAGGCTTACAAAAAACCGCCAGCCTTGTTGAAAACCCAGGTAATCTAGCGGCCTATGCCGGGGGAGCCTTACTCCAGGGGGGAGTGGCCGCCTACAGCACCTATATTGTTGGGGAAGGGGCAAAAATTTATCTAGCCCAGGGAGCTAGTTGGGGCAATGCCGGCACCAGTACGGCGATCGCCAAAATAAAAAACGATGCCCCCCCAGACAGTATGCTTAGGCGTTTAGATGATGTAGGCGGCGAAGGGTAGTTCGGATTAAGCAGCGCGGGGAAAAAGAGAGTTAGAAAAACACATCCATTTCAGAGCGCCCGGTGATTTTGAGCCAGTTTTGGGCCTCGATGTAATTATTAGGGGCTAGGCGTATGGCCTGTTTCCAATATTCCGCCGCTTTATCAAATAAATTCTCTGCGTCGTCTTCCTGCCCTGCTTCCTTCGCCTTTTCCCCTTGGAAATGGTAAATTACTGCAATGTTATTCAACGCCGAGGGCATTTTGGGGTTCAGTTCAATGGCTTCTTGGTAAAGCCCCAACGCCTTTTCATGGTCTCCGTTACTAGCGTGGATTAGGGCCATATTATAGAGAATATAACTGCGGTCATTGGGATTTTCCTCCAACCGTAACGCCTCTTCATAGTTATCCAGCGCCTCTGCGTATTCCCCATCCGCCTGGGCCGACATACCATCCCGATAATAAACAAAGGCTTCCTTCGCTTTTTGGTTAGTGGGCAGAATTTTGAGGATAATGTCCGCCATAACGGTAAAGGACTTATCAATGAAATTATCGTTACGTTGGGTGCGGGGCATAGTAGTGAAATAATCTTATTTTGGCCAACTATTCTAACTTTTCTGGTAGCGTCGGCAAAACTCTCCTTTACCCTACTGTTTGCCTGGAAAATTGGATAATGGCCAAAATTATTTGATGAACCGGGCCAATAACTTTTCCAACTCCACCCAGACGAACATTAAACTGCTAAAGCCAAAACAAACCAGTAGTTGCTGGGGACTGAGCCAATCGGTGCCAAAGAAATTTCTCAGGGGTTCAAAATACACCAAGCATAACTGCAGGATAGTGGTGACAATTACGGCCCCCCAAAGGTAAGGATTGGTCAAAGGGTTCATTTCTATGGTTAAACGATGGTTGGAGCGTACGGCAATGGCGTGGCCCATCTGGGCAATACAGAGGGTGGTAAAAACCATGGTTTTCCAACTGTCGGGCGCACCAGCTAGGTCAGCACTGTGATAGGCCCAGACCATGAGGGTGATGGTAACCACCGCAAAAACCAGACCGATGCGGATAATGTAGGCCCCCAATCCCCGAGAAAAAATACTTTCCTGGGGACTAAAGGGGCGACGCTTCATAATATTTGGTTCCCCCGGCTCCATGGCCAAAGCTAAGGCTGGCAAGCCATCGGTGACCAAATTCATCCAGAGAATTTGCAGGGGAGTAAGGGGCACGGCAGATAGCCCTAAAAGGGGAGCAGACGCAATGGTGATCACCTCCCCCACGTTACTGCCCAGAATATATTTGATGAAGCTACGAATGTTGTTATACACCACCCGCCCTTCCTCGGCGGCGGCCACAATGGTGGCAAAGTTGTCGTCCAACAAAACCATGTCGCTGGCTTCTTTGCTCACATCGGTGCCAGTGATACCCATGGCAATGCCAATGTCTGCTTGTTTGAGGGCTGGGGCATCATTGACCCCATCTCCGGTCATGGCCACAAAACGATTCCGAGCTTGGAAGGCTTTGACAATGCGTAGTTTATGTTCCGGGGAAACCCTGGCAAAAACGCTCACTTCTTCCACCTGGGCTTCCAGATCGCTTTGTTGTAGTTGTTCTAAGGTTTGCCCAGTCAAAAAACGATCGCCAGCCTGATTAATGCCCAGATCCTTGGCGATCGCCAGGGCCGTGAGGGGATGATCACCGGTAATCATAACGGTGCGGATGCCAGCGGCCAGGGATTTTTCCACTGCTAACCGTACCTCTGGCCGGGGCGCATCCAACATGCCAACCATACCCAACCACACCAGATTATCTTCGGCAGCTATGAGGTCAGGGGTGCTGGGAATCTGGGCCAGGGATTTACAGGCAAAACCCAACACCCGTAATCCCCGACTGGCCATGAGATTGTTATCACTCAAAATTTGTTCTTGATGCTGGAAATTGAGGGGTACACAATGGTCAGCGGTATGAATTTGTCCGCAGTGGGGGAGGAGTAACTCCGGCGATCCTTTGGAAAAAATTAGGTAGGGCCCTGGCGTTAAGGCCAAATTTTCTAAAATGCCCAATAAATTTGCTAAGGGGGACTCTCCTTCGGCTGGCACTTCCACAATCACCCCCATGCGTTTGCGCTCCGAAGAAAAGGGAAATTCCCCCCGCCGCATAAAACTAGGTCTTAACTGTGCCTGGTCAAAGCCAAATTTCTTGGCCAGCACTAGCAATGCTCCTTCGGTGGGGTCCCCAATCACTTGCCACTCCATTTCCCCTGGATTGTAGTTCAGTTCAGAATCGTTACAGAGGATGGCGTTGAGACACAGTAATTGCAAGGCCGGGGGCCATGGCCCGGAGGTCGCCCTCTGTTCTCCATCCGAGAGGTGGATGATGTTGCCCTGGGGTTGGTAGCCTTCTCCGCCAATGCTGAGGCGATCGCCATTGGTCAACACTTCCCGCACTACCATTTTGTTTTGGGTGAGGGTACCGGTTTTATCGGAGCAAATCACGTTGACGGAACCGAGGGTTTCCACTGCCGGTAATTTGCGGATCAGGGCGTGACGTTTAATCATCCTTTGGGTGCCCAGGGCCAGGGTAACCGTAATCACCGCTGGTAAACCTTCCGGCACCACTGCCACCGCCATGCTGAGGGAAGTTTCCACTAACTGCCGCAGTTCGCCCCAGCCACTCTGCCATACCCCAAGGATAATAACTAGGGTTACCAGCAGGAGAGAACCGGACACTAGCACTCCGGCTAAGTTTTCCATCCTTTTTTGCAAAGGGGTGGGTTCTGGGGCCACCGCCTGTAACATTTGGGCAATTTTGCCCAATTCCGTGGCCATGCCGGTGTTGGTCACCACAACTTTGCCCCGGCCTTGGACAACTTCAGTGCCAGAAAAAACCATATTTTGGCGATCGCCGAGGGGAGTATCTAGAGGTAAACCAGTATTACTGGCATTTTTTTCCACTGGCTGGGCTTCCCCGGTTAGGGCCGATTCTCGAATGAGAAGGTTAGCCGCTTCGATCAGTTGACCGTCGGCACAGAGTTGACTGCCCGCCTCCAGCAAAATAATGTCCCCCGGCACCAAGCTGGCCGCCTTAATTTCCTGGCGATCGCCATCCCGCAGTACCTGGACTTTGGGGGACGCCATTTTCTTCAAAGCAGCCAAAGCTTTTTCCGCCCGACTTTCCTGGAAATAGCCTAATAAACCGTTCAGGATAACAATGGCAAAAATGGCGATTGTGTCCTTGAAGGGAAAACCCTCCATGGTTTCTTCCCCCAACCTTAAGCTGATCAGATCTAATGCTCCAGAAATAATTGCCACCCCGATCAACATCAAGAGCATGACATTGGTGAACTGATCCAGCAAAATTTGCCAATTATTACGACCGGCGATCGTGGTAATTTCATTTAGTCCATAGGTGCGTCTTCGTTCCATCACAGTCTTTTCCGCCAACCCCCGGTGGGGAGCAGTGGTCAACCTATGCAGGGTTTTATCGATGCCATAGCTATACCAAGCCTCGGCCTTGACTGGGGAGACGAACACATCAGGGTCAGACATTAAAAAGTAGGCTTAAATTTAGGTTCCCATTGGTTCTAATAGGCTATTTCCTATTTTAAAGGCCGGGTTTGGGGGCCTACTACAATTGACCGTAATTGTTTACACTGAATTTCAAGCTTGTTTATGAGTTGAAATACTTAGAGACCCTTCCCATGTCCAAAAATATCGTCGTTGCTCCCTCAATTTTGTCAGCGGACTTCAGCCGCTTAGGTGAAGAAATTAAAGCCGTGGACGAAGCAGGGGCTGATTGGATCCACGTTGATGTGATGGACGGCCGCTTTGTGCCCAATATCACCATTGGCCCGCTGATTGTGGACGCCATCCGTCCCTTGACAAAAAAAACCTTGGACGTTCATTTAATGATCGTTGAACCGGAAAAATACGTCGAAGATTTTGCCAAGGCCGGTGCTGACATCATTTCCGTCCATGTGGAGCACAACGCCTCTCCCCATCTCCATCGTACCCTTTGTCAAATTCGGGAATTGGGTAAAAAGGCCGGGGCGGTGCTCAATCCTTCCACTCCTCTGGATTTTCTTGAATATGTGTTGCCCGTCTGCGATCTAATCTTGATCATGAGCGTTAATCCCGGCTTTGGTGGGCAAAGCTTCATTCCCGAAGTGTTGCCTAAAATCCGTGCTCTCCGTCAGATGTGTGATGAGCGGGGTCTGGATCCCTGGATCGAAGTGGATGGTGGTCTTAAACCCAATAACACTTGGCAGGTGCTAGAGGCCGGTGCCAATGCCATTGTGGCCGGTTCCGCTGTGTTCAATGCCCCCGATTACGCTGAGGCGATCGCCGGAGTGCGAAACAGCAAACGTCCAGAACCCCAACTGGCAAGTGTGTAAGTCGCTGCGGAAGTTAGCAATTTAGCCATGGGGAAGAGGTTGGAAGCCCAAAAACCCGTTTCCCCAACAACAAAGCCCCAGAAGAAACTTCTTGGGAGGTACATGAGGTGGACAATCACTCCACCTTTTTTATTTGCTTGGGAGATCTCAGGCGATCTTTAACCCCCAGCGACTGCGGGTACAATACTCACTTCATCCCCCGCATTCAGGGCCGTGTCCGTACCCTCCAAAAAGCGGATGTCCTCTTCATTGACGTAAAAATTCAGAAAGCGGCGGGGTTTGCCTTCTTCGTCACACAGCCGGGCCTTGATGCCGGGGCAATTAGCTTCTAGAGCTTCAATCAACTGCCCTACGTTAGCGGCTTCACAATCAATGGTAGCTTGACCACTGGTGAACTTTTGTAGCGGAGTCGGAATAAGAACTTTAACCGTCATGATATTTGCAAAAAAAAGAGGATTGCTCAGCCGGGGCAAAGCCGGTGAAACCACTAGATCGATTAGAGCGCTAAAGTCCCTTCAACGTCAAGTCAGTCACTGTGAACTAATCCGCATTAGCAAACTGGATTGATAAGCTCAAACGCGCCTTCAAGTAGTTCAGTAAAAAATCGGGAGCGGAGCGCTAAAATTCCTATCCCCGCCGCAAGCGAACGGGGCATTACGGAATTTTTCCTTCGGAACGCACTACCGCTCTAAGACTTACGCCTCAAGGGGCGGGGAATTTACCCTGAGAGATTAAACTTGAATTTCCCAAAACTTGAATTCCCATGGACATTGGCTCCGTGAGTTACAAATATGCATTCAAATTTACACATGTATAGCTAATTTAGCTAGTTATGAGACGTTTTGCCAATTTTTTTTGGTAACATGTTGCAAGAATAACTCAAAAATCTATAAATAACGAAATCAGTCATGGCTTACGATCTTGATTTACGTCTTAAGGTTATAGATTTCATTGAGAGTGGTGATGGAATCACAAAGGCTTCGAGAACATTTAGGGTGGGCAGAGCAACAATTTATCGCTGGTTGGGCAGAGAAGAGCTTGCGGCAACGAAAGTTGAGACCCGCCAGCGTAAGATAAACATAAAAGAATTGGAAGAGAATGTGAAAAATAATCCTGATATGCTTTTAAAAGAAAGAGCTAAAAAATTTGGTGTAACTCCTGCTTCACTCTGTTATCAATTCAAAAAAATGAAGATTACCAGAAAAAAACAGTTACTTTATCAAGAGAGAGATGCCCAAAAGCGAGCAGAATATCAGAAAATCTTGAGCCAATTAGTTTTAATATACGGTATTGAAATTCGAGTATTCATAGACGAAGCTGGTTTTGAGGAATTTGTATCCTCACTTTATGGATGGTCTAACAAGGGAGGAAGAGTATATGGAAAAAAGCAGGGGAAAAGGGAGAAAAAAGAAAATCTTGTAGCAGGAAGAAGAAAAACAAAAAAAGACTTAATAGCGCCGATGTTATTCACATGAAGCTTAAATGCAACGGGTTTTGAAGGATGGCTTGAATTCTTTTTAATACCAGCATTAACAATCAAATCAATCTTGATTATGGATAACCCCCCATTCATCGAAAAAATAAGATTAGGGAAATAGTGGAATCTGCAGGACACATGGTGTTATTTTTGCCAACTTATTCGCCAGATTTGAATGATATAGAACATGACTTTAGTGCATTAAAAAGAGCGAGAATGCAGGCACCTCCTGGTACTAGCATAGATAAAGTTATTCAAGATTACTGCATAGTCTAATGTCTCATAGTTATACTAATCAGCTATGAATAAAACTACCCATTGATGGAAAAGCGATTGAGTCTTTTTTAAAAGGCTGAAACGCCTATTTCTCAAAGATTTTGCTCCACTTTCCTGGACTAACAATCGCTATATTTTCTAGTCTCTAATAAGCTCCCTTCCTAAACAATAATATTCTGACAGTTTCCACCAGAATGTCCCAATCAAGATTTAATGACCAGTTATCAATATAGTACAAATCTAGTCGGGCTACGTCATCAAAGCTACCGATATCCGATCGCCCGGAAATTTGCCAAAGTCCCGTTACCCCAGGCATTACCTGATGACGAATATGGTGCCAAGCATCAAACCTTTCCACATCCCGCAGGGGCAGAGGCCTGGGGCCCACCAAACTCATTTGCCCCATCATCACATTGAATAGTTGGGGAATTTCATCCAAACTACTGCGGCGGAGAAAATACCCCAGGGGAATAATGCGGGGGTCCCGTTTGAGCTTGAACATAATGCCATCATCGTTTTCGTTGGCGGCTTCTAATTGTTGCTGAAGCAGGGGGGCATTGACCACCATGGTGCGAAATTTCCACATTTGAAAGGTTTTACCCTGGAGCCCCACCCGTTCCTGGCGGAAAAAAGCTGGGCCGGGGGAAGATAGTTTGATGGCAATAACGATCGCCAAAAATAGGGGAGAAAGCACCGCAATACCAAATAACGCTCCACCGTAGTCCAAAGCTCTTTTGAGGCGGTAATCCAACCCCACCAATAAAGGAATTTCCACCCGCACCGTTGGTAAACCAGCAAAAATCTCCGGCATGCCCCGGCGGTAGAGCATATCCCGGCTGGAGGGCAGTAATCTTAGGGCAATGTTTTCCCCCCGTAAATGCCAGTACAAACTAGAGGCTAAATCCGCTTCAGGTAAAGCCTCCGCTAGAACTTCCTGGGCCCCGGATGCCAGAATTTGTTGCAGAGTGTGATGGCTGTGGGCTGTACTGGCCAGGGCAACTCCTACCACTCGGTATTGGGAACGCCGTTCCAAAGTAACGGTAAGGTGCTGAATACGGCAGGAGCTAGCAATTAAAAAAATAGGAATGGCTTGACGACTTTCCAGGGGACTGAGGACTAGGCTAATTACAAAACGGGCTAGGATGACAAAAATAATACTGGTGCCCCAAGCGGAAAAAAATAGGGAACGGGGCAGGTCGATCGCCGGATCGTAAAAATATTTGGCCACCAGGGTCAGCAAAAAAACGGAGCTGATCAGCTTAACAACTCCGAGAAAGTTTTGAGTGCGGGTCTGGGGACGGTATAAACCGGCGTAGGTAAAAAAAATCAGAACGATGGCGGCATAGCACCAAAATAAACTGGGCAATCCCCACCAGGTCCACCAAACAAATTGCGGGGGGGGCGGGGAATAAAAATCATTGAGACGGTGGGCTACAATCCAAGCCACCAGTAGGGCAGTAAAGTCCGCCCCTAGCAAAAAAAACAGCTTCAACCATTGGGGAGGAGCCAAATGCACCCCGGTGAAATTATGGGGAGCCCGAATATCCGTTGCTAAAAACTTTTTACTAAACCACTTATTCATCCGTTGTCCCTGGGGGGCGCAATGAACGATCGCCGTTGCGTTCAATCTAAGCCTACCCTTTCCATTACCCAGGGAAATCAGCCATTAACGTAATGTTGCAGTAACTTTTCCAATTGACTAACAGGGGCCCGGGGAGATAGCCTCGGCAAAGTAATTTCCCCCGTCGGCGATCGGCACACTAATACCGGAATTTCGTATTGGTAGGCGGCCCACCATTGTTCATTGGTGTTGATGTCACGGACTTCTAGCTCAATGGTTAGGCTATTAATCTGGGCTAATTTTTCCATCAGTCCTTCACAAAGATGGCAACCGGGCTTGCTGTATAAAATTAATTCCATTACGTTTTCAGTATTTTTCACCGTTGGTTAATTGGGAAAACAATTTGGTAAAGCCAGGCGATCGCCGAGAAGGCCAATAATACAACCACCACCCAATCCCCCCAACGGCTGTAGAGACTGAGGCCCTGACGACGGTAAATGGGGCCAGCATGGATTTGATACTGGTTCATGGCCGATAACCAAAGAGTTTCTCCCCGGGGATTAATTATCGCCGAAAGTCCGGTGTTGGTGGCCCTGGCTAACCAACGATCGCTTTCAATGGCCCGCATCACGTCTAGGGCATGGTGTTGGGCCGCCATGGTGTCGCTGTAAT
This sequence comes from Synechocystis sp. CACIAM 05, assembly GCF_010222815.1. GTDB lineage: Bacteria > Cyanobacteriota > Cyanobacteriia > Cyanobacteriales > Microcystaceae > Synechocystis. Next base: position 1,489,932 of record NZ_CP019225.1, read on the forward strand.
GGGCGTTGTTAGCGCTGGAAAGGACGAATTCCCCTCCCTGTAACAGTTGGGAGCGCAATAGATCGGGAAAAGCAGATTCGTAACAGATGACCACCGCTGCTGGCCCAAAGGGAGTTGGTAAAACCTGGGGGCGATCGCCGGGGAGTAGCTGTTCTTTGAGGGGGGAAAGCCGTCGGATTAATTGGCCAAAAATATTACTGAGCGGAATGTATTCCCCCAGGGGCACCAGTTTAAACTTATCGTAACGGCCCACCAATTTTCCCTGGCCGTCCACCGTCAATAAACTATTGGTGTAACCATCCCTTTTAGTGCCATAGGCTCCCAACCAGACGGGAACCTGGGTTTGCAAAATGGCTTGGTAAAAACCGCTCCTAGCCACCACCGTTTCCCAAAGGTAGGGCAATGCTCCCTCCGGTGTAAGTACTATTTCTGCTCCCTGCTCAGCCAATTTTTCATAGCCTTCTGTATAACCGGCGATCGCCCGACGCCAACCTTCACTATTAAATTTAATTTGGTTGGGAATATTACCCTGGATAATACCCACATTAATTTTCTGCTCCGGTGTATCCGCTAAAGGTTTTTGATAGAGTAACCAACCTCCTCCTTGACAGAATAACCAAATGAGAATAGCAATTAAAAAATAATGCCAATTTTGTTTATTTTTGTTAACAGTTTTACCATCTAAAAAATCAATTAAACCTAAAGCTAAAAATCCATTAACAGCCACAATAAAAGCACTTAATAAAGCCGGGCCACCAATGGCTCCCCACTGCAAAAAATGTAACTGACTAGGGCTTTGGATATAGGCCACAGGACTCCACCACAGAATGGAATGACTCCAAAGAGTTTCCAACCCACACCAACTAGTGGTGCCCCAAAGTATAAATAAATAGTTTTTAAAGGTGGAATTGACTTTTGTCCGGGTTGTGGTAACTTCCCAAGCCGCCATGGCCAGTAACCAAACAAATACTAGGACAACACCCCAAGCTGTGATGGCTAACCAACAAAAAGCGGCGATCGCCAGACTAGCTAACCAAGGCACTCCTAACCAGGTAAGGGGATGGACTCCGGTGATCCAAAATAAGGCCACGCCATAAAATCCCCCTCCCCAAGCTATGGCTGTTAGTGACCTTGAAATTAAAAATTGTTTAAGCTGGGTAAAATTAAGCCTAGTAGTGTTAGCTCTAAAAACCCAAAGCCAGAGGGGAATTTGGGCAAACCAAGCCACATAAGTCCAACCCAGGGGAGCCGTTGCTAAACCCATGGCAATACCCCCCAGTAGTAGGGGCAAAACTTTTCTTGCTATGGTGCTCAATTTTTCTTTAGCCAATCAGTTTGTATCCCCAAAATTATCCCTTAAAGCTGCTGGGCCCGACTTTGGGCTTGGTTAATTAGGGTCTGAGCCTGGTCATAAACGGTGGTGCCAGGCTGTACCTTTTGCAATTGGCTAATAATCTGGCTAATTTCCCCTTTAATGCGGTTACGACCCTGACTATCATTACTGGCAGGCAGATTAGTGAGTAGGTTTTGAATTTGCGCTTGGGCTTGGTCAAATTGAGCCGTTGCTCCCTGTTCCGCCGCTAAATTAATGCGAATTTTACCGAGGGTTTCTGTATATTCAGCCAGAAAAGTTTGGGCTGACAAATACTGTGCATCCTGGGGTTGGACAGTTTGCAGTCTTTGGATAGCTTCTTGGTACAGATTGAGCACTTCCTGCCATTGGTTAACAGTTAAAGGGGCCTGGGCCATGGTTTGATCCGCCCGTTGGGCAAATTGTTGGGCCGCCATCACCATGGTTTGGGTTTGATTAGTCCCAGCTACTAAGCCTGCGGCCTGTTGAAATTCCTGTTCATAGTTTCGTAAACGATTGGTGGTTTGACTCCCGGCTAAGGTTTGCTCTGGAATTAGGGTTAATTCATTGATGGCTCCTTGCCAACTTTTGATCGCCGCTTGTCGTTGTTCTGGGATAGTGGCCTGTTCATAGCTAGCCCTAGCAGTTTGAATGTTTTGTTCCGCTGTGGTCAGGGCCGATAGGGCATTTTTTTCCTGAAAAATCCTGGCTTCCATGCGCCCCACCTGGGCCCGGGCCCGCTGAAATTCATCAAAGGTGAAATTCCAGGAACAACCTCCCATAAATTGGCAAACCTTCACCGGCTCATAGCCAAGGAACCACACTGGCAACTGGTCTAAATTCTGCTGGGCTAGGCGCACTTTTTCCGCCCCCAATTCAATGTCAGCTGCGCTGGTGGCATTATTGACCAACTGATCCGCCTGTTCTCCGTGGGCGATCGCCTCCCGATAATTCCTATCCATGTTCAGATAACTGGGCAGTAGCAACATGGGGGCCACCCGGGCCACCGGCCGCCGCACCATAGGATAGGGCAAATTCACCAACCAAATTAAGCCCATAAAACCCACTAGACCAGCCCCCATAACTCCCCCGGTCGTTAGCCAGAGCCGCCATTGCTGGGCCGTATTTAACTTCGCCGCCTTAGTTAGGGTTTGGTCAGCCATGGTGGGGAACATATCCGTCACCTGCTCGGCCAAATCTTCTTTACCCAGGGGTTTGCCTTTTTCCTGGGCTAATTGATTTAAGCGTTTGAGGACGATATCCTTTTGCACCTCAAAGCCGAGGGATTCCGCTTCCCGATTAATTTCCTTGGTTAAAAATGACTTTGCTTTAGCATTGAGACGCATGACGGTTTCCCCCATTTAGACTGAAACGCAACGGCGGACTACCCATATTCTATTTTGCCCCGCCATTGTTGCGGGATTATTAGTTAAATCAGGGAACGCCAAAGGGTTTGAAGTTTTAGCTCAATTTCTGCTACTTCTTTGAGGGGATCAGAACCGGCCACAATGCCCGCCCCGGCATATAGTCTGGCTCGATTACGGGACAGAAGGGCAGAACGAATACCGACAATAAACTCAGCATTACCTTCACTGTCCAACCAACCCAGGGGAGCAGCATAGAGATTGCGGTCAAAGGTTTCATGGCGACGGATTAAATCTTCGGCGATCGCCACAGGCACGCCAGCCACCGCGGGGGTGGGATGGAGTTGTTGCACCAGGGCTAGGGGATGAATATGGGGCGGCAGGGGAGCTTGAATTTGGGTCCAGAGGTGCTGAATGTTGGCCAATTTAAGCAGTTTCAGGGAAGAAGCCTGGGGAGTTAAACCCAATGCCCTGAGACGCTGGAGGAGGTAATCCAATACCGCTTGATGTTCCCGCAACTCTTTGGGATTGTGTAATAACTGTTGCCCCAATTGGCGATCGCCTTGGACATCGGCATCCCTAGGGGCAGAACCGGCAAGGGCATCGGTGGTCAGTTGTTGATTGTGTAAACTCAGCAGTCGTTCCGGGCTAGCTCCGACAAAACAGTCTCCCTGGCCGTTGCCCCAGGAAAATAAATGGCAATCTCCATACTGTTGCCGCAGTCTTTGCAGACAATGGGCTGTATTGAACTTACAACCATAGTCCAAATCCAACGCCGTTGCCAGCACCACCTTGCTCAATCTCTGCTGGGCAATTTCCTCCAAGCTAGAGGCGATCGCCTTGGAAAGCTTAGACACCTCTATTCCCGTCAATCGGGGAGCTTTTACAACCATGGAGGGAGTATGGGTATCCCTAGCGGGTTGGGCCCGACGGATAGCGCTGAGCATTCGACCGATAAAATCCACCAAATCGGTGATATTGGTGTTGCCATCTAAACTAATTTGCCAGCTTAATAAGCAATGCTGGGACGTTTTCACCACTTGGATTTGGGGTAAAAACAAAAAGGAATTGGCAAAAGGATTGCGGTTGGAGGGGCGGTCAAAAAAACTAAAGCCACAAAAAATATAGGGGCGTTGACTTCTGCCCTGGACATTACCAATGGGCACTAAGCGCTGGAAACATTCCTCTGCAAATTGTTGGGCTAAACTGAAGCGATACTTGCCAGAAATCCTCAGGGACTGGCAAATACCAAAGGCCAGTATGGTTTCCCCTCGCTGGGGATTTTCGCCGTAAAAATGTACTTGCTCTTGAACGTTGAGGGCCCCAAGCACCGCCAGAGGGTCAACCTTACCTAAGTTTTCCGTAAAGCTCCATAGGCACCGTTGGCCAGGGGCAAGACTCCTCTGCTGTCCTAACAGATAACCGTGCAGCACTGAGGAATTATCGAGGGAGCATGGATGACGGTCGAGGAGGGGTGTCGCAACGGACATCAGGGACGATCAGAAATTATCAATCAAAATTATCGAGTTTCGGAGACCGCTGTACCCATTACCCAAAGCGGGTGAGGGGAATCGAACCCCTATCATTAGCTTGGAAGGCTAAGGTTTTACCACTAAACTACACCCGCGTGTTGTCCTAGCGCTTTTAAGACTAACATATTTTGCCTAGACTTTTGTCAGGAGAACTTTCCCGTTGTTCACCGTGTCCCCCACTCAGTCTTCCCCCTTGCGTTTACTACCCTACATCCAAGCCCCCGGTAATTTACAGATGGCCTTGGATCAATGGTTATTGGAAGATTATTTTCCCCGCACCGGGCGATCGGTATTGCGATTCTACGGTTGGTCTAGGCCCACCATTTCCCTAGGTTATTTGCAAAAATCCTGGCCAGACCATTGGCGGCAATTAACTTGGCAGGGGCAATCGCTTGGGTTGGTAACGAGGCCCAGTGGTGGGCGGGCAGTGTTGCACCAAGGGGGGCTAACCTATGCTGTGGTCACCGGGGCCACCGGAGGAAAGCGGCGGGAAATTTATCAGCACATTTGCCAATTTCTCATCCAAGGTTGGGACCAGTTAGGACTGCCCTTAACCTATGGCCGGGGAGGAAGGGGTTATATCCACAATGCCAGTTGCTTCAGCACCGCTACGGTGGCGGATTTAGTCAGCCCCACCGGGGACAAATTAATTGGCAGTGCCCAACGGCAAACTTCCAGCGCCCTTCTGCAACACGGGGAAATGCTCTGGAACGGCGATCGCCATTTGTTTGAGCTTGTCTTTGAGCAACCGGCTCCTTGGCAAAAAACCATGGCAGAGTTGACCAATTACCCCAGTTTGCCCAGGGTTTTACGAGTTTTAACGACTGCAGCCCAACAACATTTTCAATCCTGCTTACAGTGGGAACCCCTAACCCCCCAGGAGTGGGCCATGGTGAAGGAAAAATAGAAAAAATACTGAAGCTAATTTTGGCTGGACTTCCTGCTCGTTGTGAATAAAGTTGTGAATAACATTGACAGGACTTACGCAAGATAAACGTTACCTACAGGGAGTAAAACTGACTCCTCGTTTGCTATGGGAACAGGTACGTCTAGAGCTAATCGAATCACCAAAAGCTTATGTTGTCTTTGACAATACGGTGTTAGACAAAAGCTATAGTCAAAAAATCGAATGCAGTCAGTGGCCGTATAGTGGCAATGCCCGAGGACTAGTCAAAGGTATTGGTCTGGTCAGTTGTGTTTATGTCAATCCAGAGGTGAATCAGTACTGAGTGATTGACTATCGTCTATATGGCAAAGGGATGGATAGTTACAGTAAGCTAGAGCATGTCAAGGAAATGCTCAGTCAAGTGACACATAGCAAGAATCTGATGTTCGCCACTGTACTGATGGATAGTTGGTACGCAACTAAAAAGCTGATGGCTTTTATTGATGACACATTAAACAAGATTTACTACTGCCCGCTGAAACGGAACCGATTGGTGGACGACAGTGGCATCATTTCTCCATACCAACGGGTAGATGCGCTGCTATGGGATACATCCAAAATACAGCACGGGAAAGTGATTAAAATTCGAGGCTTTCCGGCTCACAAAAAAGTGAAACTGTTCCCAGTTACGGTGTCACCACACCGGACAGAATTCGTCGTGACTAATGACTTATCTCAAGATTCGACTCAGGCGATACGAGAGGAGTGTCGGGTGCGTTGGAAGATTGAGCAGTTTCATTGTGAACTCAAGCAGTTGACTAGTGTAGAAGCCTGTCAATGTCCCAAGGGACGCATTCAACGTAATCATATTCACTGTGCCTTACAGGTCTGGAATTTTCTTCGTCGTCAAGCTGTTAATAGCCCATTGACAGTCTACGAAATATCCCATCAACCATGGTCTGATTTCCTGCGTCAACAGCTTCGTTCCCCTGCTCTTAAGTTTTCTTTTGCGTAAGTCCTGAATGGATTTGTCACCGCCTCATTGGGAGATTCATCGACTGGGAACTGGGAAATCATGATGGCACCCAGGGTCGTTTGCTAGGGCAACTGACAAAGTGCAAAGTGACGGTGCACTGTACTGGTAACTGGAAGCCCTATCAACAACTGCTAGATGAATATCCCAATGTTGGTTGATTTTAATTCCATTGCTGTTTCAAATCTGCCAGGGCGGCCCAACGACGATCAAAGCCATTGCCTGTGCCATCATCCGGCACCTGAGGAGCTTGGCAATCTTTACCACATAAGTTTTTCAGGGGCAGAGCTAAATTAAATTGCTCATATAACCAGGTTTCCACATCAAAGTGACCATCGGGGGGCAACACTTCCGACAAGTCATCCCAACTTAGTTCCCGTTCCGAGACTGGGATCGTATTTTCCCCTTGGTTATCCAACCAGAGTATTTCCTTGGTATCTAATGCTAGCCGTTGGTTATAGCTTTGGGCACAACGGTCACAGTGGAGGGTAATAATGGTTTCCGCTTGGGCTTTCACTTCCAAAAAGGTTCCCCCATGGCGCACAGACACTTCCCCGCGCACCGGCGTTAGGGTCTTCAAGTCGGCGATCGCCTGGTCAATGGCCAGGACCTGGGTACAGCGGGGCTGTTTGAGGAGATGGGGTAAGTAAATGGGCTGTATAACCATGGCAAAAATTGACAAACACTATTCAGCCAGCAAGACAACAATGGACAGGAAAGTCTTTTAGGTACTGGATGTATCCTTTTCTTCCACCACTTCGGCCTGGAGTTTTTCCCGTTCCTCTGGGGTCATATTCGCCCAGCGGAGTTCGATCATTTTATCTTCATACTCTTTAATCTGTTGGTGATAGGTCATGTCGTGGGTAAATACCCTAGTGACATAGGAAAGGAGCCAAATGATTAGGCCCCCCACTAGCACCGCTTGGGTCCAAATGCCAGCCTGCTGAGCTTCGATGCCAAAACCCTGCAATCCAGCGTAAACTACTCCGCCCAAAAGGAAAAAACCCAGGGCAATGGCCAAAGCATCAATGCGTCGCATGGTGGTTTTTCCTGGGATGACAAATGGGAACAATGGGCAACAAAAAAACACGGCAACCGGGTCTGGAGTAACAACCGACCCAGTTAGAGCCTAAACAAAAGCAAAATCTAGGCAGCCTGGCGGCGGGGTCGTAGATTCAGCACCGGACTGAGCACTAGTAACCCAGGGAAGAAGAGAAAGACCAAAAAATACATGACCAGTCTTTCGACGGAACTAGCCACATACCAACGCTTTTGCAAATACCAATACAAAAGGGCCGGAAAAACCAATAGATAGGCTAGGCTTAGGCCTAGGTAAATTATCGCCAATAAACCGGTTTCAGAAAGTAGCAAACCTAATAAATCTTCCATAATCCTGGCGGGGGTTAGGGTAATGGGGCAATGGCCCAATCAAATTGTGAACCAATCTTGCCTGCTAAAGCAAGGAAGGAATTTATTATCTACAGAAATGATTGTTATTCGGAAGAATAATAGGCCTCACATTCTGAAGACGGGAGGAAAACCCTCGTTCCGAAGGGCAAAACCACGGTCACAAAAGAATATTTTGTACATGTCTAGCTTGGTTTTCGCTATTTGTTGCCATATCAGTCCGATCACTGTATCAAAAATTGAAGCTAGGGCGCAAGGCACACCAGTCACTGGCTTGTCCCAGTAAATTGGTCAGCGAGCAATGGCCATTTCTGCCCAGCATTTTGCTCAATGGGCTGATAAACACAATCAAAATGTCAGTGATTATGATAGAGTCCGGCTAAACAAAAAAAGTAAACTGCAGCTCTGACCAGACCTCTATTTTTTTAGACAGTCGTGCATCTATGGGTTCCCCAGAATTTTCTCCTAATGTTACCTCTCTAACAACTAAACCCCCTAAACGCTCCCGCCATCGCAAAAGACCCAAACGTCGCCCCATCCATTGCCCTATCCACGGTTGTTACCTAGATAGCGTCAGTCAAAAACATGGACTCTACGCTGACCAAATTGCCCAACTGCGGAGCCGGGGCTACACCCACAAAAAAGCGAGTCTTGTCCTTGGCGATCGCCCCACCGTCAGTCTTACCGGGGAATGGCTAGAAGAATTTTGGTGTCCGGAATGCCAAAGCAAGCAATGGTACTACGTTCGCAAACAGGACAGTATTTACATGGTTACCCCTGCTCCCCGTAGTTTGTGGGAAACCGCCACCGGGGTCATTGATCCCAAGGGAAATCCCTCCGTTAGCCAATATACAAAGACTAATGCCAATCAACACCGACTTAAATCATCCCGCTTTAACTTTTAGGAATAGGGGAAACCGGTATCATTTTGCCCCCCTTAGTAAGACGATAGGTTATGCCCCGCCACTGGACTTGTCGTTGGGAAAAGGATAGGGCCCAAAAAACCAAGCCAAAGCAGTCCCGCAACGGCAACAACGGTAAATAGCGGATAGTTTCCCCATCTTTTAGTTCCCTGGCAACTATGGCCGCCGTCCCATAACGGGTAGCTAGGGTTATGAACAGAATTAGCCAAGCCCAAGGTTCAGACCAATGACAAAAGGTAAACAAAAAGGCGAAGGGCACTGCCCGAATAATGATGGTGGCTAAAAAAGGCAAGGGGCGAGCCAGGTAAGTATTTTGATCCCAATAAAGTTGATGGCTCCACCAATTAGTCCAACTATCCAAATTCACCCCGGCGTCAATGACATAGGGCAGTAAAACCATCTTTAACCCCCCCGTCCAAACCCGCTGCCCCAGTTCAAAATCCTCCACTAAGTAGTCCGCTAAACTTTCTAGGCCGCCAATTTCCGTTAAAGTCGATCGCCGAATGGCAATGGAAGGACCTAAACAAGCTTTGGATGCTCCAGTTACCTCCGCAAACAGAACACTAGGCATGAAGTCAGCATTGATGCTCAGCAATTCTAAACCTTCGTACCATGTTTGGGCTTGGGTCAACTTGAAAGGGGTGGTGACACAGCCCACCAGGCAATCGCCCAAGGGACTGACTATGGTGGCCAAGTAATCGGGGCGCAGATTGGTGTCACTGTCGCTAATCACCAAAATGTCGTATTTAGCATGTTTTAATCCCCCTAGGAGATTATTAACCTTACCGTTGGCTCCCTGTTCGATTTGATGCACCGCCACAATAATTTTTTCTGGGCCAAACTCCGCTTGAAGCTTTTTGACTATAGGCAACGCCGTATCTTGGGGATCTTGCACACAGTAGATTACTTCATAGGCGGGATAATTCTGCTGGGCAATGGTGCGTAAGTTGGCTTCTAGGTTTTTTTCCAAGCCCCGCACTGGCTTCAGCACTGACACCCCTGGTTGGAAATCTTGCTTGGGTAGAGACCTTGTCAGAAAAAGGCTAGTGGTAAACACGGTCAGCAAGTTATATACAATGCCCCCGGATATGGGCAATAAACATAACCAGGACATAATTTCCCCCCATTGGCCAAGATTCACCCCGATTTAACCTCCCGTAGCTATAACAATGCCGACCCCTAACCCTAACAGATGGGGCGATCGCCGTGGTGTATGGCCGCCATACCGAGGAAGATCAAATTGTCATCCCAGGCCACCGAAAGATTAGGAGAATGCTCTTTTAGGAAGCCATGTAATATCTTGCCGTCTCCCCCGGTGATAATCATGGCGGCACCAGGAAAAAGCTTTTGCCAATCCTGAAGATAACTCTGCAATGCCCCCAACATGCCATAGACAACACCGCTAAAAATAGCGCTGGGGGTATCCAGAGCCCAACGGTCAGGCAACCGGGACAACTGACCTACTTCTAGCTTTGGTAGGGCCGCCAGGCGATCGCCTAGGGTTGCTAACTGCAATCCCAAACCGGGCAAGATCGCTCCCCCCACCAGTTTTTTATCTTGGTCAAACCCTGTAATGGTCAAAGCAGTGCCTCCATCAACCACTAGACAGGGAAAGCCGTAGGTCAGCCCCGCTCCCCACCCAGCCAGGGCCCGGTCAATGCCAAAGCTGGGGTAAAGATTGACCAGGGGAAGATTCTTCAGGGTCAAAATTTTAGGCTGATATACTCGCCAAACTTCGGTTTGTTCCGGTACCACCGATGCCAACATCAGAGGAACTTTCCCCAACAAAACCGGCAACTGAGCTGACTTGGGGTTGTAATCTGTAACCCAGGTTTGCAGGGGAGCATTGCCGCTACAATATGCCCAGTGCAGACGGGAGTTGCCTATCATTAGGCCTAACCAAGGTTTTTGCTTGTCATTATCCAGGGCTAAACCACAACCCGGCTTTGATGTTTCCACAGCAACCAAATTTCTGCCTTTGGCAGACTAAGCTAATCTAGCTTCCCCATTAGACCACGGCTAACCAGAGTGATTAACTATGAGTCGCAAAAATCTCATCCTATTGGCGGTTTACATTGTTTTTACCGTGGGAGCTAGTCTGTGGTTGGGACAGCGAGCTTACCAATGGCTACCCCCTGCCGCCGCCCAGGAGGCACAACCTGTGGGGGATTTGTTTAGTTTTTTGGTCAGCCTTGGTAGCGTGGTCTTTTTGGGAGTGGCGGGGGCCATGGCATACTCGGTTATTTTCCATCGATTCAGCCTGCAGAATCCCCAGGGGGCACCGATCCGGGGTAATGCCCGTTTGGAAATTTTTTGGACAGTGGTGCCGATTATTTTGGTGACCTGGATTGCTTGGTATAGCTATGCCATTTACCAACGCATGAATGTGCTTGGCCCCTTACCCGTGGTGGAAGTGCCTCAATTACTGAGGGAAAAGGCGATCGCCGCCGATGCTCCAGCGGAACTGGCCATGACCCAAGGAAGCAATATTAACCCCGAAAGGATTGGCGTAGAAGTTAAACAATGGCTGTGGACTTTCACCTATCCCAATGGGGGGGTAACTAGCCATGAATTGCATTTGCCCCTCGATCGCCGGGTAACATTGAATATGACCTCCAAAGATGTGCTCCATGGGTTTTACGTGCCTAATTTCCGCATTAAACAGGACATTGTGCCCAACCGAGAAATTGAATTTAGTTTTACGCCCAATCGTTTGGGGGAATATAAGCTCCACGACTCTCAATTTAGCGGCACCTACTTTGCCGTCATGACAGCTCCCGTGGTGGTGCAATCTTTGTCCGACTACCAAGCTTGGCTGGAAAGTCAAAAATCCCTTACCCCAGGGGAATTGCCGAATCCGGCCCTGGATGAGTTTAAACAAACCCCCACAACACCTCTGAAAAGCGGCTGGCCCACCGTGGCACCTGGAACTCGCCAATAGAGCTTAGGGGAAGTTGGGGAGGCCCCTCGATTCCTCAAAATTTAAGGTGAATTTAAGTTAAAGTCCCTCAACCTTGGGGAATTTAGAGGATAAATCCAGACTGTTTAAACATCCTTTCCAGTGGCCCACCATCAATTAACCCACCGCTCCTGGTAAAGATTTGTAAACTATAATGACTTAGAATTTGAATGTAGTTTTAGCGGTAGAGACTGAATGGAAAAACTAATGCGGATTGAGCGGCTATTGCTGATTGGCCATATCGGCTCCATGGCTTTTGGCTTGGCGGGGTTATTACTAGTATTACCCCACCCGGAATTCATCGCCCATTTGCCTCCCATTGGCCAAGTCGCTTTTCAATGGTCTATGGCTGGTGGTGGCGTGGCCTACATGCTGCTGGGCTTTGCCGCTGTGGCTGTTTATGCATTCCGCACCCTGGGGCTTTTGCCTACCCTCGGATTTTTGATTCCCGCCCTGGGCATTTCCGTTTCTGCTGAATTATTGGGGACCAGCACTGGTTTTCCCTTTGGTTACTACCGCTATCTATCGGGATTGGGCTACAAAATCGCCGGTTTAGTCCCCTTTACCATTCCCCTTTCCTGGTTTTACCTAGGATTTTGCTCCTATCTTTTGGTCAGAGCCGGTTTACGTCATAGCAATTTACCCCGCCTAGGGCAAGAATTGACGGCGATCGCCGTGGGGGCGACTTTGTTGATGTCCTGGGACTTCGTGTTAGACCCCGCCATGAGCCAAACCACTATGCCCTTTTGGGTTTGGGATGTACCCGGTGGGTTTTTCGGTATGCCCTACCAAAACTTTGCTGGCTGGTTCTGTACTGGAGCTGTATTCATGGTCATTGCCACCCTGATTTGGCGGCTGAAAAAAGTTGAAATCCCTGAAACTGACTACAGTTTGCCCTTGGCTATGTATCTGGGCAACTTCGGCTTTGCCACGGTGATGAGCATTGGCGCTAATATTTATCCCCCCATTTTCTTGGGATTGCTGTTGGGGGTTGCCCCCGCATTGTATTTCTACCGTCGAGCTGGAGAAGATTCCCGTTCCACCGCCGTTTCTCGTTTAAAGTCTGTCATTGAGCAGGACAAAGCTGATTTGGCGGCCATTAAATAATTAAATAAACGATTGTAATTTTTTTGCTGGCGGGTATGACTTTCCATTTTTAAATGCCAAGTTTGAGTAGATCATTGCAAAGGGGCGTTGTAGGATGGAATGTCAGCAACCGTCACCTGTCGCCATAGGTACTTTACCTCGGGGACTTACATTCAGACAGGGTATTGCGGGGTAAGTCTCCAAACATCGTGGGTTGTTAACCTACTCCATAAAAAATACCCAGGCGAAGCTGGCGATCAAGTGTAAAAGACTCAACTCAACGCAGACCTGCAATAGGGGGGATACCGGCAAGATTTTCAGTCTTGGCTCAACCTTTGTTCCGTCGTAGTTGGGGATTGTCCTTACCTTTGCCTGGGGCTAAAACGATCATTTCCATGGCACGACAAGCTCGCTATCAAAACCTTTTAGGGCTCAATCCGAGAACGGAATCCCGCAGTCTAATTTGGTGTCGTCGTTTCTCCGTTCGTCCTAATTGCCTTGGGCTTTTGTATAGAAAAAATTGCTTTGAAAAAACTTTAGAACCGGGTATTTACTCCTTTTGGGATTTTCGCTCAGAATTGGAACTTTTCTTGATTCCCCGTTCTGACCAGTTCTTTATCGTTACAAATCAAGAAGTTCTAACCAAAGATAATATTGCCCTACGTTTTTCTTACATTGTCAACTATAGAATTACAGACGGTCCAAAATTGTTGACCTATGTTGATCCTGCCCAAATGGGATACATCGAAGGGTTAGCAAGTATGATTCAAACTCTGATCCATCCTCCAACCCAAATCTATTGGCGTAGTGCTATTAGCGGAATTAACAGTCTTGAGCTTAATGAGCAATGGGAAGCTTTTATACCTAGTATTCCCTATGAATTGCAGGAATCGGCCCAAAAATTTGGGGTTACGATTGAGGCAATGAAATTGAGAGATATTACCTTTCCCAAAAATATCCAAACCCTTTTCGCACTTCAGTTAGAAGCCAAAATTAGAGGTCAAACGGATTTGGAAAATGCCCGCACAGCAGTTGCCACCGCCAGGGCGTTAAAAAATGCTTCCCAATTAATAGGGGATGATCAAAATATTAGGTTCCTACAGTATCTGGAAACCTTGATTAAAATTGCATCTTCTGGGAATCATACTTTCGTTGTTGGTTCAGAAAAAATAACATCAGATAGTTGAAATTAAGAAAATTGAAATACGTTTCCCTGTTCTCGGTAAACTTTAACCATTGCCCATGACTAACTTTCCTAACCTAACCGTCGCCGTCCTGGGTACCGGCTTTGGCCAGGCTGTCCATTTACCGGCTCTGCAATACCATGCCCAAACCGAGGCGATCGCCATTTACCATCGGGATTTGGCCAAGGGCAGGGAAGTGGCTAAATCCCAGGGTTTGCTCCAGAGCTACGATAGTTTGTCGGAGTTACTGGCCAATGGAGATATTCAAGCTGTAACCGTGGCCAGTCCGCCCTTTCTTCACTTTGAGATGGCTAGGCAAGCAATTTTAGCGGGCAAGCATGTGTTGTTGGAAAAACCCATGACTCTGCGGGTGGAGGAAACCATTGAGTTATATCATTTGGCCCAGCAACGGGGCGTGACGGTGATGCCGGATTTTGAGTTTCGTTTTGTACCCGCCTGGCAATACGTGGCGGAACTTTTAGCCCAGGGCATGGTGGGATCGCTGAGGCTAGTGAAAGTCGATTGGCTGGTGGGTAGTCGGGCCAATGCTGACCGGGCTTGGAACTGGTATGCCCAACGGGAAAAAGGTGGCGGCGCTCTGGGGGCTTTAGCTTCTCACACGTTTGATTATTTACACTGGTTCTTTGGCCCGGCTCAGAGTTTAGCAGCTAATTTAAGTGTGGCGATCGCCGAACGGCCCGATCCCCTGGACAATAATCGTTTGAAGCCAGTGACGGCGGAAGATACGGCGCTAATCAGTTTAACTTTGGCCAATGAGGTTCCCTGTCAAATAAATATTACCTCTGTAGCCCATGGTGGCCGGGGCCATTGGTTGGAGATTTATGGTGAAAAGGGGAGTTTAGTACTAGGCAGTGACAATCTTAAAGATTACATCCATGGCTTTAGAATTTTCCACCATCCTGTGGGGCAACCCATGCAGGAATTGACGGTGCCGACCCGTTTAGATTTCCCCAAAGTATTTGCCGATGGCCGCCTTGCCCCCGTTGTCCGGGTAGTAGATGAGTGGGTGCAAAGTATTAACCAAAAAAGAACCCCCACACCATCTTTGCGCCATGGGGTTTACTCCCAACTATTAATGGATTTGACCAAGCAAGCCCATCAAGAAAAGCACTGGGTGGCTGTGCCGAATCTCGATCGCCTTTTGGCCCAGTAGTGTACCCATGGCCAAAGTTCCGCCCCTGATTGTTATTTGTGGCACCACCGCCAGTGGGAAATCCCAACTAGCCCTTGATCTAGCCCAGAGGTTAAACGCAGTTATTTTGGGGGCCGATTCCAGGCAAATTTATAAAGAATTGGACATTGGCACCGCTAAACCCAGCCTTGGTGATCGCCAAACGGTACCCCATTATCTGATTGACATTTGTGAACCAACGGAAAACTTCACCCTAGCGGAATACCAACGGCAAGCCCAGGAGTTGATTGCGTCATTAAACCAACCGATTCTGCTGGTAGGCGGCACTGGTTTATACATCCAGGCTATCGTCAAGGGGTTAAAAATTCCTGCTGTTCCACCCCAGACCAATTTACGTGAACAGTTAGCTAACCTCGGCCAACCCTTTTGTTATCAACTTTTAAGTCAAGTGGACCTCGTAGCCCAAAGCAAAATTGAACCCGCTGACGTGGTGCGGACCCTGCGGGCTTTGGAAGTTTTCTATGCCACTGGGCGACCCATTTCCAGCCTACAAGGGGAAAATCCCCCCAGTTATCCCATTGTGCAAATCGGTTTAGGTCTGGAACCGGAGCAACTCCAACCGAGAATTGTTCAGCGTACCCATGCCATGGTTGAGGCGGGGTTAGTGAAGGAAGTTGAGGGTTTAATCAATCAGTATGGGGAAGACCTACCCTTGCTCCATACCCTTGGTTACGCTGAGATTAAACAATATCTCCAAGGTCAAATATCGTTAACTCAAGCGGCGGAGTCCATCATTGTCCACACCAGGCAATTTGCCAAACGTCAGCGCACTTGGTTTCGCAAAGATTCGGCAATCCACTGGTTTGATGCTAACCAGCCAAACCTATTAGATTCGGTGACAAAGTTAGTACAAGTTGACGTAAACGAAGGAATGTTTTAAGTATTGCGAGGGAAAATAGTTTCTACAATGGCATTATTGCTAGTTTTCTTTCAAGACTTTGACTCCTATGGCCATGGATAAGGATACGAAATTTGCCCTCTTGGTAATGGGAATCCCCCTGCTAGGGGTGCTCTATTGCGCCTTCATTTTGGCGGTGATGCTTTCCTCGGAAACCGCCAGACAACATCCCATTATTACCGGCACTATTTTTGTCCTAGCTCCTTCCCTCATTTCCGGCACCGTCTGGTTACGGGCTTCCTTTAAGGCCAGAAAACAGGAAAACTTGGGGCTTTAATGGGCATTCTTTATCTGGTGGCCACTCCCATTGGCAATTTGGGCGATATGACTCCCCGGGCAGTGGAAACATTGCAAACGGTGGATCTGATTGCGGCGGAAGATACCAGACATACGGGGAAATTACTACAACATTTCCAAATCACTACGCCCCAAATTAGTTACCACGACCATAATCGCCATGGCCGCACCCAGGAGTTATTGGCCAAATTACAAGCAGGGCAAAATATTGCTTTGGTGAGTGATGCGGGCACTCCCGGTATTTCCGATCCAGGACAGGAGTTGGTGGCGGCCTGTGGAGAAGCAAATATTGAAGTGATACCTATTCCTGGGGCAACGGCTTTAATTGTGGCTTTAATTAGTTCTGGTTTAGCCACTGACCGCTTTGTGTTTGAAGGTTTTCTCCCTACGAAAAATCAGCCTCGACAGCAATTGTTGCAAGCTCTAGCCCAGGAACAGCGAACGATTATTCTTTATGAAGCACCCCACCGTTTATTGGCCACATTGACTGATTTACAGACCTTTTTGGGTCAAGAACGCAGCTTAACCGTAGCTAGAGAATTAACTAAATACCATGAGCAATTTTGGCGGGGCACTCTCCAAACGGCGATCGCCTACTTTACGGAAAATACACCGAAAGGAGAATTTTGCTTAGTCATTGCCGGGGCTACACCGGAGGACAGGTCCAGCTTCTCTGAAGAAAATCTACGGGACGAATTGAGAAGTTTAATGGCTAAAGGGTTAACTCGCTCCCAGGCTAGTCGGCAATTGGCAGAAGAAACTAAACTGCCCCGTCGGCAACTTTATCAACTCAGTTTGGAATTGGAAGCCGATGGTTGAAACCTGATTCTTTGGGAACATTCATGGCAACATCCACCTCTGGAAATTCACTAAATTTTTCGCTCAGGTGTTCCAGATTGGGCCGCTAGCCATTGTTCTAATTCTGCGAAATCAGAGCAGTCCAACAGCACTTCTCCCAACTGTTCCAATTGAGGCACTGTGAGAATGTCAATCCTCGACAAATTAACTGCATTCAACTCTCCAAAACGATGTCTAATTTGTTTGAGTAGCAGAGATTTTTGTCCACGTTCGATGCCCTGTTCAATGCCCTCAAGCATCCAACTGGTTGTTAACTGCATAACGTCCTCCTGTTCCAGGGGGGAAAATTCAGCGATAGCTTCTTTAAAAATTGTCTCTTCCGCTTGGTTAAGGGTGAGATAGGTGTCCACAAAGCCAGAGATTAATTGCATTCTAGCCGGATCTAGCTTGAGGGTTACCAATAGTCGCAAACATTCAGCCTTAACTTTGACGCGGTCGGGGGGAGCAATCTGAACTTTTGCTAAAGGAACTCTGCAAAAAAAATTGTCAAAAGTTCCTTAAAGAGGCGGTCGTGATTAATCATCCTTCGTGGCGAGATTTGAAATCTTCGATAGTCATTGCCAAACCTTGATCTAGGGGAATGGTCGGTTGCCAGTCTAAATAAGTTTTCGCCAACGTAATATCCGGTTGCCGCTGTTTGGGATCATCCTCCGGTAAGGGTTGATAAATTAACTCTGCATCGGGGTTAATGGCATTCTGGATTTTTTCTGCCAGTTGCAATATGGTATATTCCCCCGGATTACCCAAATTAACCGGCCCGACGTAATCCCCATTCATGAGGCGCATTAGGCCTTCCACTAAGTCGGATACGTAACAAAAACTGCGGGTTTGGGAGCCGTCGCCAAACACAGTGAGGGGTTTACCCTGTAGCGCCTGCACAATAAAGTTACTCACCACCCGACCATCGTTTTCCAACATACGTGGTCCATAGGTATTGAATATCCGCGCTACCCTGATATCAACCTTGTGCTCTCGGTAATACTCAAAAGCCAGGGTTTCCGCTACCCGTTTTCCTTCGTCGTAACAGGCTCTTGGACCAATTGTATTAACATTGCCCCGGTAGCTTTCCGGTTGGGGATGAACATCGGGATCGCCATACACTTCCGAGGTGGATGCTAACAAAAACCTTGCTCCGACCCGCTTAGCCAAACCCAACATGTATAAAGTGCCCATCACATTAGTTTTGATGGTTTTGACGGGATTGAACTGATAATGGACGGGGGAAGCGGGGCAGGCTAAATGGTAAACCTGGTCGACTTCCAAGCGAATGGGCTCGGTAACGTCATGGCGGATGAGCTCAAAATTGGGATTATCTAACCATTGGACGATGTTGCGTTTGGTGCCGGTGTAAAAGTTATCGAGGCATAGAACCTCGTGGCCCTGGGCCATCAAGCGATCAATAAGATGGGAACCGATAAATCCTGCTCCCCCGGTAACCAAAATCCGCATTGTTTCCCCGCTTTGTTCAAATGGCATCAGTTTAGCATTTGGCAAATGGCTGGGCATCAGTGCAATTCACTTTGTTTACCCCTGAGAAAATAAAGTACGGTTGCCAGTTAACTGGTATGAAGGAACACAGCCGATCAACCCAGTAGCCCTGGAATAGTTTTAATTTCCAGCCGTTGCTCCGCTAGTTCTACCGTGGGCACAATGGCTTCAACAAAGGGGACGAGCACTTCTTTGTCTGGACTTTTATCCAAAGTTATCCCCAATAGGTCATTGCCAGCACTGTAAAAATCCGTCACTATCCCTAGGCGATCGCCATTGTCATGGTCGTAAACAATCAACCCCAGTAAATCAGTGACGTGGAATTCCCCCGGCTCCAACGGTAGGCGATCGGTGGCGGGGACTAATAGTTGGTAATTGACTAAAGCTTCCGCTTGATTACGGTCGGTAATTTCAGTAAAACGCAGAATATAAAGGTTTTTGCCAGGAATTTGTTTGCCCTTTTTTAGCGTTAGGGGTTGGGGCGTTTCCTGGGGGGTTTTTCTAATCCACCGTTGACCCTTAGTCAAAAATCTAGCTGGGAAGTCTGATGCTGAAAGAACCCGCACTTCCCCCTGAATACCCTGAGCCGCAACAATGGTACCGATTTCCAGCCAATTTTCTGTTTTCTGTTGTTCTGTCATGGGTTCTGCCATATTTTTTCAATCAATTTGCCCCACTAATTTTTCAGCTTTTCAGTAAAGTCAAGTTAATTGCGCTCATACAACTGGCTGACTTGTTCCACCGAGAGGCGAGACTGGACACCTAAAGTTAAAGGGGAACGATCGCCGTTTTGGAAATGGTCAGCGGCGGCACAGGCAATCATAGCGGCATTGTCGGTGCAAAACTTTAGGGGCGGAAAAAAGACTTGCAATTGATGTTCTTGGGCGGCGGTTTGGAGATGATAGCGTAAACGACTATTGGCGGCCACCCCTCCCCCGACGGTAATGGTGGTTAAGCCATGGTCTAGGGCACACTGAATGGTCTTTTTGGTCAAAGAACGGGCCACCGTATCTTGGAAACTGGCCGCTAAATCATCCACAGGCAAGGGAGCTGAACTCTGTTTAAGTTCCTGAGTGAGGCGTAACATAGCCGTTTTTAAACCACTAAAGCTGGAATCGTAGGGATGATATCCTCCCTGGGGCAAGGAAATTTTTCCTTCTGGTAATTTAAACGTCCCTGGATCGCCCTGTTTAGCCGCCCGGTCAATGGCAGGGCCCCCTGGGTAACCTAAATCCAGCAAACGAGCTACCTTATCAAAGGCTTCCCCGGCCGCATCGTCCCTGGTGGTGCCCAATTGTCGGTAATCCCCACAACCTTTAACGTGGATCAAACTGGTGTGGCCACCGGAAACTAGCAAACACAAAAATGGTGGTTGCAAATCCGGTTGACTCAGATAGCTGGCGTAGATATGACCTTCCAGATGATGCACCCCTAAAAAAGGTTTTTGATGCACCATGGCTAGGGTTTTAGCCGCCGTCACCCCCACCATCAACGCCCCCGCTAACCCAGGAGCCACCGTCACGGCGATCGCCTCAATTTCTGGCCAACCCAAACCACTTGCTTGCAAAGCTTGGTCGAGACAGGTATTAATTAAAAGTAAATGCTGGCGAGAGGCCACTTCCGGTACTACCCCGCCGAAAATTTGATGGGTTTGTATTTGGGAAGAAACCACATTACTGCAAACGTTACGATTATTTACAATTGCCACCGCAGTTTCATCACAACTTGTTTCAATTGCTAAAATGATTGCCATTCTCTGCTAGTTTGAGTTTGATCCAAAAGACGACGGTTTATTAGCCCAGTCTTTCCTATTATCGGCTAACGATCCCCGGATCACGGTAACAGGTTGCGAATCTTGCTTATTTATTTAGCCGCCTTTTTAGTCTTTTGTTTAACCAAGGAAACGATTCTTATGAAACATTTGTTGGCGTTGCTCCTAGCCTTTACACTCTGGTTTAATTTCGCTCCCTCAGCTTCGGCGGACGATTTTGCCAATTTGACCCCCTGTAGCGAAAACCCCGCTTACTTGGCCAAGTCTAAAAACTTCCTCAATACCACCAACGATCCCAACTCCGGTAAAATTCGGGCGGAACGTTACGCCTCTGCCCTGTGTGGTCCAGAAGGCTATCCCCACCTGATTGTGGACGGTCGTTTCACCCACGCTGGTGACTTTTTGATTCCTAGCATTTTGTTCCTGTACATTGCTGGTTGGATCGGCTGGGTTGGTCGTTCTTACCTGATTGAAATTCGGGAAAGCAAAAATCCTGAAATGCAGGAAGTGGTTATTAATGTCCCCCTAGCGATCAAAAAAATGTTGGGTGGTTTCCTTTGGCCCTTGGCCGCCGTTGGCGAATACACCTCTGGCAAACTGGTGATGAAGGATTCAGAAATCCCCACCTCCCCCCGCTAATTAGTTGGGCATTGACTGGGAACTATTGATGTTATTGCTTAATATCTAACTCCCTTCAATTTCGACATTATTTTTGTTTACCTTTGTCAATTTTGGAGACTCAATTTATGGACGGTTTGAAATCCTTTTTGTCAACTGCTCCGGTCATGATCATGGCTTTGTTGACTTTCACCGCTGGTATTTTGATCGAGTTTAATCGTTTTTATCCCGATCTTCTTTTCCACCCCTAGTTTTGTTTGGTGAATAAATTCTTCTCACTATTTTTTGGTGAGATAAAAGATTGGTTAGGATTTGTAATTGAGATCCTAGCCAGTTTTTTTGGGTAAAAATAACTGGATTAATCGGTTAATTTACCTGGGTTGAGCAAATTAAGGGGATCTACCTGGCGTTTAAAAATTAATTGGGATTCTGGCAGAGGTTGTACCGACCCTCCGGCTAAACTATAGGTGTGGGGATTGGCGATTCTGGCCCCTAGATTTTGGTGGGCGGCCATGATTTCTTCCAGGCGATCGCCGTTAGTGAATTTGACCAAAGGAAAACCAGCTAGGCACATTTGCCCTTGGATGCGCATTATTTCAATGTGGAACATAATCTCGTCCTTAAATAGTTTTTCCAGGGCGAGAATTTGCTCTACATCTCGATAGAAAAATACCTGGAGATAGGTCAAGCTGGGGTCCACGGCCCTAGCCAACAGGGTGGTGTGGTTCCAATTAAATTCAATCAAATTAATTTTTTTTCCTGGGCTTTGGGGATTTTGTTCAAAAATAATTTCCCCTTTATTTGCCTTGGCTAATTGCGTAAAAGCTAACCAATCCAACTCAGAAACAATTACCATCACCCAGTGGGCTCCGGGTTGATAATAACTTTTTAAACTACTGAAATATTGTGGAATCGGATCGGCTTGAATGGAAATTTCCTTACTAATAATGCCGTCTTGATGGGCCAAATTTTGGGCAAAGGCGATCGCCATGGGTAATTCCGGAAAACTAACGATGGCTTCCCGCCAAGGTAGGGCTGGAGTGAGGGGCAAAGTAATTTCAGTAATAATGCCGTTGGTGCCATAGCCATGGATAACTGGTTGGGCCGCCTCGCCGGACAGAATCAGTCGTTGGGGTTCCGCTTCCATGGTCAACACCGTGAGGCTCTGGACGTTGCCGGAATCAAATAAAGTGCCGTAGTTCAGGGCCCCCATGCCAGTACTGCCACCGCTGACAAAACCCCCTACCGTTGCTGTTTGATAGGTGGAAGGTAACAGGCGCAATTCCCAGCCTATTTGCCTCGCTTGTTGTTCCAGCTTGCCTAACTTTACCCCCGGTTCCACCACTGCCTTGCCGGGTTCCAGGCTAATAATTCTTTGCATGGGGGACAGGTCCAAAACAATGCCCCCCTCAAGGGGAACACATTGGCCGTAATTACCGGTGCCAGCTCCCCGCACTGTGAGGGGAATTTGCTTGGCCACACAACAACGGATAACGGCGATCGCCTCTGGTTCTGATCCGGCTAGGACGACTAAATCTGCCTGTTTACCCTCTAACTGCGCCATCAAAATGGGGCTGAAATGGGCGTAATCGGTGGATAGCTTTTTTCTTTGTTGGGGATCTTGGATCACTTCCAAGCCCTGGGTAGTTAATGAAGCCGCAATGGCTGACCAATCCATTTTTATAATTCCTTGCTAAGTCTGGATTAGTCGCAGGCACCCATGTTATTGATTTGCACCACCAACTGGTCAATGGCCCGCACCAGGTTATCCCCAGAGCGACTCCAATCGTTGGCCAAAATGCTAAAAACAACGGTGCCGTGGGCAGGAGTGTTGGCATAACCAGACAGGGCCCTTACCCCCCGCAGGGTGCCAGTTTTTGCAAAGACGTTATTTTGAGCCGTGGTAGCTTTCATCCGTCGGGCTAGGGTGCCATCTTGACCGGCGATCGGCATGGAAGAAACGAATAAACTACTATTGCTGGTGCGGTACATGGCTTGGAGGGTGTCCACTAGGGAACGAGGCGTAGCCGCATTATTACGAGACAAACCAGAACCATCCGCCACCCGGAAACCTTGGGGATTAACGCCCAACTCGGCCACCGCTGCTTTAACGGCCCCGGGGCCTCCCACCGTATTCAGTAAAACCTCTGCGTTGTTATTGTTGGAACTCTTATTAACAGTCATCACCCAGTTGCGGATGGGCTGGGAACGCACTGTGGCATTGGAACCCAACCGTTGTAGAGCCGCCGCTGTGGTAAAAATTTTGGCGTTGGAGGCGGGAATAAAAAATTTATTTTCGTTGTGGCTATACAGTACCTGGCGATCGTCTAATCTTTCCACCAATACCCCCCAATTGGGCATGGCCTTAGCCCCCACAATTCGTTGCACAATGGGTTGGAAAGTTGCTGGACAGGCCCCCTGGTAAATGGGAGAACCAATGTTGCCAAATCCCCCGGTGGGCATTTCCACTTCGATGGGAACCGACTGCCTACCCTGAAAATAGTCAACGCTGGCAAAGGTTTCGGGCTGATTTGCTAAAGCTGGAGTGGTACTTAGCAAGGCGGTACTGGTGGCCAATACACCGACTTTTAACCAGGGGGAACACTTCTTACTCATGGGCTTCCAATAAAGTTCAGAACCGCGAACCATGGGGGAGCAAATTCCGTCAGCTTCAACACAGTGTTTAACTAACGGCGATCACCCTTCCCATCTCTAGGTTTGGGCTTTTTGTGACGCACCATTTTTGATGCAGCAAAGTCAGGATTATACCACTATTGCCGACAACCATTGGCAAGCCACCAGGGAAACCACTGTTCAGGACGGGGGTAAATTTCCTTGGGCTGGCCCTATCGGGGGAAATATCAGAAGTAATGTCGGTGAACTTCCTAGCAGCGCTGACGGGAGATAATTTTTTCTACCATGGCCTGGCTTTCATGCACGAGGCTATGACATGGCCCTGGGGTTTGGGTTAGGGTGGGGACCAGGTTACGGGCTTGGAGCGTCATGTGCAGTTGCAGTTCCGCCACGTAATCACTGATGGCTTCTTGGGGCTGGGAAACGTCTACCTGGGTAGCTGACACTGTCCTTTTTCCTCCTTGAGCAATACTGTTGACTGAAAAATAATCGGCAAGTGCTGAATTGAGGGACTTGTGGCCCCTATAAAAACTACCATGGCATTAACGGAGACGCACACTTCTGCAACAGTCTTTAACATTTATCTGTCTGTGACCCTAGGATATTTTTCCTTGGGCGAGGCCATGGATCTCCTAGTTTTTCCTACCAATTTTTTTGCCAATCAGTTATCTCAGTTTTTTCCATGTCAGAGCTTCAAACCCTGATCCGCACTATTCGCCAAGAAGCAGAACGGGAACCATTTCCCCTAGACTCTCCCATTTATGAGCAGGCCGGCAAAGATGCCCTAGATCCAATTTTATTTGGGGGTAACCTCGGTAGTCAGCTCTGTTTTTTTGGCAGGGATTTGGGGGCGGATGAGGTGCGCCAAGGACAACCCTTAATCGGAGCGGCAGGGCGGCTAGTGAGGAAGGGTTTTTTCGAAGCTTGGCAGGGGCGTCTCCCCAGGGGGCAAGACGATCTGCAAACTGTTTGCCAAAGGATTTTACTCACCAATACAGTGCCCTACAAACCCCCGGAGAATAAGGCCTATTCCGTCAAAGTGAAAGAGCGGTTTCGTCCTTTTGTGGAGCAGTTATTGGTGTTCCATTGGCGAGGCAAACAAATTATTACCCTGGGAACGGAAGCTTTTAAATGGTTTGCTCCCTACGCTCCCAAAGGACAGTTGGATGAATTCTTCCAAGGTGGTGATCGCTATGAACGTTCCTTAGACGTGTTGATTAAAGCGACCACAGCGGCGGGCAAAAGTAGTCAAAAAATTGTTAAATTAATGCCTTTACCCCATCCTTCACCGTTGAATAAGCGTTACTACGGGCAGTTTCCGACAATGTTGCAACGACGCTTAACGGAAATTGCTTTCTAGTTCCAGACTTAAAATATTTATCACCTTTACTTCAAAATTAATTGAATTTAACCATGAAAGTTTTAGTTATCGGCGCCACCGGAGAAACAGGCAAACGAGTTGTCAATACCTTAACCGATCGCCAAATTGCAGTGCGGGCTTTGGTGCGGAACTACGACAGTGCTAAGGCGGTGTTACCCCCAGGAACAGAGATTATGGTAGGAGACCTGCTGGAACCAGAAACCATCAAGGCGGCGATCGTCGGTTGCACAGTGGTGATTAATGCGGCCGGGGCCAGACCCAGTGCGGACTTAACCGGGCCTTTCAAAGTGGATTATCTAGGCACTCGCAACCTGGTGGATGTGGCCAAAGCCAATGGCATTGAACAATTAGTGTTGGTGTCTTCCCTTTGTGTGTCTAACCTCTTCCATCCCCTCAATCTGTTTGGCTTAATTCTGGTCTGGAAACAATGGGGCGAAAATTATCTGCGTCAGAGTGGTGTCCCCTACACCATTGTGCGGCCAGGGGGCTTGAAAAATGAGGACAATGATAACGCCATCGTCATGGCCGGGGCAGATACGTTATTTGATGGTAGTATTCCCCGGCAAAAAGTAGCAGAAGCTTGTGTGGAATCTCTCTTTAGCCCCAGTGCTAAAAATAAAATTGTTGAAATTGTCAGTAAACCGGATATTCCCGTGCAGTCCTTTGACGAATTATTTGCGATGGTGAGGTAATCACAATTTTCAAAATTCTCCCTTGCTGTCCCCAAGTCAACGTCTATCGACTGAGGCTGGGGTTGATCAGTTTGATAAAAATAGAAATCTGAATGAATTATTTCAACAAAAAGGGAGCCAAACTATTATCAGCTTTCAGGCAATTTTCAAAGGAACAAAGATCAATCAGGCAAAAAATAGCTAAGAGTTTCAATAAAGTAATGAGAGGTGCTAGTTGCGTAGTAGTTCTATGCTACCATTGAGCTCGGTTTGGCAAATATTGCCACGGTGATATCAACCATGTGGAATGACTTGGAGACAACTTGCGTGCGGCGATGACATCTGGCAAACCAATGGCGATTATCCGAGTTGTTTCTCTCTATAAAACAGTGGAAATTTTGGAACAACTAAATACTTTGTCGGGAGAAGATGTACTGCCGGATTTTCTGCTTTCCTTAACTCCCATCTCGCCTTAACTGCATTGCAGAGCAATATTTTCAACTTAACCATTGCTTAATGGAGAGAACCGTGCTAAGCTTCCAACCCTATGCAGTACGCCATCCCCAAAACCTACTCTGAACTAGATGCCCTGCGCCGTTTCCCCGCTAACGAGGAATTGGTGGCGGTGGCGATCGCCGGGGTTATCAACTGGGCCCGGGCCAATGACCAATCTTTGGATGACGTGGTTCAGGAAATTCTGGCGGAGGATGGTTTATTGGATTACGTCCAAAGGGACCGCCTCAGTGAGATGATTGTGCAGGCTTGGCAGGCGTTACCCCATTTGCCCAATCCTTTGCCCAGTGGAGCACCGTCTGTACCCGGGAACTGGTGGGAGCCTCGCAGTAAAGCCGCAGTAAAGGTTCCGTCCCACTAAAGCGAATTAGCAACCAACCGCCACCGGCCATACGGAATTTGTAGCCGTCGGTGGTCAATAGATCTGTCACTTGTTCTCCGGCGATCGCCGTTAGGGGATTTTCATTTAGGGTTTGTACCAACGCAGTGCGGACATCCATGCTGGCCAAGGGTAAATCAATGCGGTCATACTCACTGACAAAGCCGACTTTTTCCTGGAGTCGACCATACTGTTCACTAATATCCTGTTGGGACTGTACCACTGTTTCCAACACATATAGGGCGGATAACAACGCATCCCGTTCAGGAATGTGACCCCCATAGCCAATGCCACCGGATTCTTCCCCACCAATCAAGACTGGACTGGTTAACATTCGATCAGCAATATACTTATAACCGATCGCCGTTTCCGTGAGGGGAATGCCGTAAAGCTCTGCCAACTTGGGAATCAGGTCAGAGCCACTAACGGTTTTAACAATTTCTCCCTGGAGGCCTTTTTGGGTAGCTAAGTGGTAAATCAAAATGGGAATTAAACCCTGGGAACTGAGAAAATTACCCTGGCCGTCCACTGCGGCAATGCGATCGGCATCGCCATCAAAAATCAAACCCACCCGTAACTCTGGCCCACCAGCTTTGGCCGCCGTTTGCAGCGCTGCTAATAATTTAGGAACGTATTTGGGCAAAGGTTCAGGGGAAGCACCGCCAAACAAGGGATCTCGATCGCCGTTAATTTCATCAATGGGACAACCTAGTAACCGCTCCAAGCCACTGGCGGCTGCGCCATGCATCACATCGGCAAATACCCGGAGTTTTCCCTGTTGAACTGCTTCTCGAATGGGTTGAACATTTACTTTTGCCTGCAAGCCTTGGCAGTAACTAGGCCAGGGATCAAAATAGTGCAAACTACCTCCCGCTTGGGGCTGGGGTAAGGAATTTTGCAATTGGGCTTCTATTTTTTCTGTAACGTCACTGCCCACGGAACCACCGAACGCTCCTTTAACTTTTAAACCCAAATAATTGGCGGGATTATGGCTGGCCGTTAACACCAATGCGCCCAGGGCATTTTCGTGATGGGCCGCCCAACTAAAGGCCGGGGTAGGAGCATAACTTTCACTCAACCAGACTTCAAAACCCAATTCCTGGACTGTCTGGGCCACCAATAGGGCAAATTGTTCCGCCATAAAACGGCGATCGTATCCCACAATTAAGCGATGTTCCCGACCACTACTACCAAATTCTGCCGCCAACACCTGGGCCGCCGCCGCCGCCACCAACGCCACCCGCTCAAAGGTAAATTCTGCGGCAATTACCCCCCGCCAACCATCGGTACCAAATTTAATCGGAGCAGGAGTGTAAACCATGACAGACCTAGTTTTTGTGGATTAGTGGATTGTTGGTGGAGCAGTCAACCGTGGTTATTTTACCCCAAGCTCTGCGTGTGCTCAGAATTACATAATTTAGGTTTCAGACTATTATTGCCAATTTGCAAATAATAATTCCCGTTCATTAAATTTTAAAAAAATTTGTCCATTTTAAAAATTTAGTCTAGTCTTAGGGTAGTGAGGATTAAATATAAAATTTCGGTCACAGGCAACAATTAATACCCAAGTATGCCAATATTTATCCTAGCAAAGAGTAAAATAAAATAAACAAAAAATAACCCCAATGTGGCTCATCTTTAAAACATGCCAGTTCTATTTCATTAGGGACATATGTTATTAGTGTGGTTTTAGCGAAGAGAGAGTGAAAGACCAGAAAACAAATTTGAAACCAAAAAATAAAATCGATATTTTTCCGTCTATAGAATCTTTGCCCACAGTTGTTCTTTTTTCTTTGTTTGGTCTTGTCTTCTTTCTTGCAACGAATCTACGACAATCATCTGAAAATATACAGAATGGACAAGAAAATATCAAATCCGAGAAAATGTACCAAGATTACTTAGAGGAAGAAAGAAGACTACATGAAGGTACTTTAGCAATGCAACGGTTAGAATCCCAAATGGAACTAAGAGCTAGTTTCTGAAGTAAAAATTAAAAAGTAATACGAGAAGGCATTATACGGATGAGGGCACCATAAATCATTGCTTAACTTATTTCGGTATAAAGTTCGTAATCCTTGCTTAATCGCCGATAGCGATTTAACCAGCCAAAAGTACGCTCTATCACCCAACGCTCGGCTAAAAGTTCAAATTCCTTAGATGAACGCTTAACGACCTCAATTACGATATGCCGTTTACGTCCTTTAATTTTCTTGCCACCATCAAAGTCATATACCTCCCCCTTTTTTCCGTTGTTTTAACGGATTGGGAGTCCACCATTGCCACAGTAGAGTTGGGAGATCTTCCTATCTTTTTTCTCACCTCTTTACGTAATTCATCATGAATTTGTTGCCAAATTCCCTTCCTTTGCCACTTATGAAAATATTTATATACTGTCTGATGGGGGGGAAATCATGGGGGAGCGTCTCCCATTGACATCCTGTGCGCTGTAAATAAAAGATGGTATTGATAATTTATTTCTCGTAGGTCTAACTCTCTAGGATGCCCAAATCCTTTTGGTGCTGGGCTGGTGACTTGGGCTCAATTACCTTCCACTCCTCATCACTCGTGTCACTAGCATATGGCCTGCCCTGAGCATTCAATACCTTCGGCGAACTACTCATCGACAATACTCAATTTTTATCCTCCCACCATAAAAAATAAATTTCTCCTATCCTCTTTTCTTTATATTTTCCCTAGAAATCACTTCTAAACAACACCCAGAACCTAGTAACTAGTTCGACTTACCCTCCTTTCTTTGAGCATGACCGGAGCTGCAAATACCTAATACAAGGTCAGTGCCTATCTCCCATGGCTAGCAATTGGGGTTGCGACTATTTTCGGTTTGGGTGTTGTCCGTCATCTGAGCGATGAACTGAGAAACAAACGAGACAGATTTAGAAAGAAACAGCTCGGTTTTACCTCTCTTGTTAAACTAGGGTTTTCGGACGGAAGTGGCTGTTTTTATCTGCCAGTGAAGCCCTTCGGCTCCATGTATTCAATGTACAAAATCTCACCAACAATGGCAAGCAATATTTAACTTTATTCACTAAAGGGAAGTAATCGATATTAATTTAGTTACGAAATATTAACAAAATCTAGTGCAATTTATTTGAACTATTTTTGTTGCTTAAAACAACTTTTTCGTTGTCTAAATTATCCTGATTAAGTAATCGACATTGAAGAAAGCTAAAGATTTGCTCACTTTTTAAAAGTTGATGTAACAATGAAGGCAACCAACTAGAGATTCCATTCGTTATTGTGGGCAAGATTGTGGAGGCACACAAATTCTTTCCCGACTAAGGGTGAAAATCAGGCTAACTTTCGCAATCAAATTTACCTGGTTTAGGCTCTCCCAATCATCTTTTATCTGCTGTATTGCTCCTTTTTGAGGATTTTTCCATGACCGTTGCCACCGATCGCCAAACTGTGCCCCCATCTGCGGCCCATCCTAGTGGAGACAAGCGTTTTAAGGTGTTAGACGCCACCATGAAGCGCAACCAATTTAATCAGGATGCCCTCATTGAAATCCTGCATAAAGCCCAGGAAATTTTTGGCTACCTGGAAGAGGATGTTCTGCTCTACGTAGCCCGGGGGCTTAAATTACCCCTCAGCCGGGTGTTTGGAGTGGCGACTTTTTACCATCTTTTTTCCCTTAAACCCAGTGGGAAACATACCTGTGTGGTCTGCTTGGGAACGGCTTGCTACGTTAAAGGAGCGGGGGATTTGCTGAAAACCCTAGATCAGGAAGTCCATCTGAAACCGGGGGAAACGACAGAGGATGGACAAATGTCCTTGGTGACGGCCCGTTGCATTGGAGCCTGTGGCATTGCCCCAGCCGTGGTCTATGACGGCAAAGTGTTGGGCAAGCAGACTGACGAAGCGGTGTTGGCGGCGATACAACCCTGGTTAAGTAACAGTTAACGGATATCAAGTATCAGGTGATTGCTTGATTTTTTCTAGTTGATTTTTTGATTTGTTGTTATTGAGCTTAAACCCCATGGACATTAAAGAATTAAAGGAAATTGCCATCAAAAGCCGTGAGAAACAAACAAAAATTCGCATTCGTTGTTGTAGTGCCGCCGGTTGTCTTTCTTCTGAAGGGGAGACGGTGAAAAAAAATCTCACCACGGCGATCGCCGCAGCAGGATTGGAAGAAAAAGTGGAAGTCTGTGGGGTAGGCTGTATGAAGTTTTGTGGCCGGGGTCCCCTGGTGGCGGTGGATGACCGGAACCAACTCTACGAATTTGTTACCCCAGACCAGGTGGGGGATATTGTCAAAAAATTGCAGGAACCCAATGCGGTCCCAGAAACTGGCTTAATCAGTGGCGATCCCCACCATCCTTTCTATGCCCTGCAACGTAATATCGCTTTGGAAAATTCGGGCCGGATTGATCCCGAATCCATTGATGAATACATCGCCCTAGGGGGCTACGAACAGCTTCATAAGGTTATTTATGAAATGACCCCAGAGGAAGTGATCGTGGAAATGAACAAAAGTAGTCTGCGGGGTCGGGGTGGGGGCGGTTATCCCACCGGCTTGAAATGGGCCACGGTGGCCAAAATGCCCGGCCAGCAAAAATATGTCATCTGCAATGCTGACGAAGGCGATCCCGGTGCTTTCATGGACCGCAGTGTGCTGGAAAGTGATCCCCATCGCATCCTCGAAGGTATGGCGATCGCCGCCTATGCAGTGGGGGCTAACCATGGTTACATTTACGTGCGGGCAGAATATCCCCTTGCTATCCAACGACTGCAAAAAGCGATCCAACAGGCTAAACGTTATGGTCTGATGGGCACACAAATTTTTGACTCTCCCATTGATTTCAAGATTGATATACGAGTGGGAGCCGGTGCCTTTGTCTGCGGTGAAGAAACTGCTCTCATTGCCTCTGTGGAAGGAAAACGGGGAACGCCCCGACCAAGACCACCCTATCCAGCCCAATCGGGTTTGTGGCAAAGTCCCACCCTGATTAACAATGTGGAAACCTACGCCAACGTTGTACCCATCATTCGGGAAGGAGGAGATTGGTATGGCTCCATTGGTACGGAAAAAAGTAAAGGCACCAAGGTTTTTGCCCTCACAGGAAAAGTGGAAAACGCTGGTCTGATTGAAGTGCCCATGGGAACCACCGTGCGACAAGTGGTGGAGGAAATGGGGGGCGGTGTACCCAATGGTGGCCAAGTCAAAGCAGTGCAAACTGGGGGACCTTCCGGAGGCTGTATCCCCGCCGATAAATTAGATACTCCCATCGAATATGACACCCTATTAGCCCTGGGCACCATGATGGGTTCCGGGGGCATGATTGTCATGGATGAAAGCACCAATATGGTGGACGTGGCCCAGTTTTATATGGATTTTTGCAGATCGGAATCCTGTGGCAAATGTATTCCCTGCCGAGCTGGAACGGTGCAGCTTTATGACCTTTTAACCAGATTTTTAGAAGGGGAAGCCACCCAAGAGGACTTGATCAAACTAGAAAATCTTTGCCATATGGTTAAGGAAACTAGCCTTTGTGGATTGGGGATGAGTGCGCCTAATCCAGTAATAAGTACCCTGCGCTATTTTCGCCATGAATATGAAGAATTACTCAAAGTCTAGTTCGGTAGTTTATCCACTCAGTTACCCTTTCTAAAACGCCATGAATGTTTTAACTGCTCCCATCAAAAGTGACACTTGGACTAAAGCCACCTGGGAAGAATTTATCCAGGCTACTGAAAATCCCGATTATGACAAAGCAAAGTTCTACTACTATCAAAACCAGTTGAGAATTGAAATGTCTCCTATCGGCAATGACCATGCCCACGATCACTCTACTATCCTAGGAGGAATTCACCTTTACCTAGCTACCCATGACTTGAATGTGGCGATTAAGGATAACTGTAGTTACCGTAAAGCCGATAAACAGGAAGCCCAACCGGATATTTCTTGCTATGTTGGCAATAACGCAGATGTAATCCCTTCTGGTACAAGTATCATCAGTCTGGATGAATTTCCCCCCCCCGATTTAGTCATTGAAATTGCCAATACATCCCTGGCAGATGATCAAGGGAAAAAACGACTGCTCTACGAGGAGTTGGGGGTTAAGGAATATTGGATTGTCAATGTCAAAGATTTTACTGTTACCGCTTTCAGAGTCCATGGACAAGGCAGTTATAGAATTCATATCTCCCAGGTGTTAGAGGGTTTACAGTTATCTCTTTTCGAAGAGGCTTTAAAAATGGGTAGAGAAACTAGTCATACCCAGGCGGCGAAGTGGCTACTAAGTCAATTTAGTTAGTTTATCTAAACAATTATGACTCTTAGTTAATCCACTGATCAGATTGTTATTTTCACTCTACTTAGTCACTGAGGATTTTTAAACGTTATGTCCGTTGTTACCCTAACCATTGATGATAAGGCGATCGCCATTGAAGAAGGGGCAAGTATTTTGCAAGCGGCTAAAGAAGCAGGGGTTCCCATTCCCACCCTTTGTCATTTAGAAGGGATTTCGGAAGCGGCAGCCTGTCGTTTGTGCATGGTGGAAGTGGAAGGTACCAATAAATTAATGCCCGCCTGCGTTACCGCTGTGAGCGAAGAAATGGTAGTCCACACCAACACAGAAAAATTGCAAGATTACCGACGTATGACAGTGGAATTACTTTTTTCCGAAGGCAATCATGTCTGTGCCATTTGTGTGGCTAACGGCAACTGTGAATTGCAAGATATGGCCATTACGGTGGGTATGGATCACAGCCGATTTAAATATCAATTTCCCAAGCGAGAAGTGGATTTATCCCATCCCATGTTTGGCATTGATCATAACCGTTGTATTCTCTGTACCCGTTGTGTGCGAGTTTGCGATGAAATTGAGGGAGCCCACGTTTGGGATGTGGCTTACCGGGGCGCAGAATGCAAAATTGTTTCCGGTTTAAATCAGCCCTGGGGCACAGTTGATGCCTGTACTTCCTGTGGCAAATGTGTGGATGCCTGTCCCACTGGTTCTATCTTCCATAAAGGAGAAACCACTGCTGAAAAAATTGGCGATCGCCGTAAGGTGGAGTTTTTAGCCACTGCCCGCAAAGAAAAGGAATGGGTCAGGTAGGTTGAACTTTTAAGAACTTTTAACATCATTTCTAAACTTTTAATCATGGCTAAAATTCGTTTTGCTACCGTTTGGCTCGCTGGTTGTTCCGGCTGTCATATGTCCTTCCTTGATATGGACGAATGGCTCATTGATCTCGCTCAAAAAGTTGATGTGGTTTTCAGTCCCGTTGGTTCTGATCTCAAGGAATACCCGGACAATGTGGATGTTTGCCTAGTTGAAGGGGCGATCGCCAACGAAGAAAATTTAGAGTTAGCTTTGGAGTTGAGACAGAAAACGAAGGTAGTAATTTCCTTTGGGGACTGTGCTGTAACCGCTAACGTCCCCGGTATGCGCAATATGCTCAAAGGTAGCGATCCGGTTCTGCGCCGAGCCTATATTGAACTGGGAGATGGCACACCTCAACTCCCCAATGAACCTGGTATTGTGCCGCCCCTATTGGACAAAGTTATTCCCCTACATGAGGTTATTCCAGTGGATATTTTTATGCCCGGTTGTCCCCCCGATGCCCACCGCATTCGAGCAACTTTAGAACCATTACTAAATGGAGAACATCCCCTCATGGAAGGGCGAGCAATGATCAAATTTGGTTAAAATCAGGTTTTCTCAACCTTTTCCAAAATAGCTATTTAGGAGATTTAAAAGTGAATACTCAATTAGTAGAATCCTTGGTTCAAATAATTCAGAGTCTTTCCCCAGAGGAACAGCAGTTACTGCAAGCTAGCCTGGAACAAAAAAATAGTAATTGGCAAGAAGTTTTGGGGAAAATTGAGGCTAATCGCCAGAAAATTTATGCTTCTCGTCAGGGAAAACCTTTTGATATTTCTATGGATGAAATTGTCGAAGAAATGCGGGAAGAAAGAACTCAAGATATTCTACAAGCCTGTTTTGAAAAGTAATCTTTGATATGGTCAACCAAAACTCTTTCACAATTTGCATCGATTCAAACTTTATCGTCCGACTTCTTGTTGGTTATTATGAAGAAACTATCTATCTTGAAATGTGGACTGAATGGCGTAATGCAAATACTAAAATTATTGCTCCTGATCTAATCAATTACGAAATAACTAATGTTTTATGGCGTTTAAGTAAGACTAATCAGATTACCTATACCCAAGCCAAAATTGCTCTTACAGAAAGTTTTAATCTTGGTATTGAACTGCATTCACACTCAGAACTGCATCAGGATGCTTTGGCGATCGCCGAAAAATTTAAATTGCCGGCCGCCTATGATGCCCATTATTTAGCTTTAGCAGAAAAAATGCAGATAGATTTTTATACCTGTGACAAAAAATTGTTTAATTCCATACAACAAAATTTCCCTAGAATAAAATCAGTTAATGCTAATAGTAGTTAATTTTATTTAGATTCTTAGAGATTGATTAGAAAACTTAACTTGCTATATCTACTGCTCAGAAAATATCCGAATCAACAATAATTAATCCCATGTCTAAAACCATTGTTATTGATCCTGTTACCCGCATTGAAGGCCACGCCAAAATCTCCATTTTCCTCAACGACCAAGGCAACGTAGATGATGTCCGCTTCCATGTGGTGGAATATCGGGGTTTTGAAAAATTTTGCGAAGGTCGTCCCATGTGGGAAATGGCTGGTATTACCGCCCGTATTTGCGGCATTTGTCCGGTTAGCCATCTGCTCTGTGCGGCTAAAACCGGGGATAAGTTACTGGCGGTGCAAATCCCTCCAGCCGGGGAAAAACTGCGCCGTTTAATGAATTTAGGGCAAATTACCCAATCCCACGCCCTAAGTTTTTTCCATCTCAGCAGTCCTGATTTTCTGCTTGGTTGGGACAGTGATCCCGCTACTCGCAATGTGTTTGGTTTAATTGCTGCTGACCCCGATTTAGCTAGGGCAGGTATTCGGTTACGGCAATTTGGCCAAACGGTAATTGAACTTTTGGGAGCTAAAAAAATCCACTCGGCTTGGTCTGTGCCCGGAGGAGTTCGATCGCCATTATCTGAAGAAGGAAGGCAATGGATTGTGGATCGCTTACCAGAAGCAAAAGAAACCGTTTATTTAGCCTTAAATTTGTTTAAAAATATGTTGGACCGCTTCCAAACAGAAGTGGCAGAATTTGGCAAATTTCCCTCCCTGTTTATGGGGTTAGTGGGCAAAAATAATGAATGGGAACATTATGGCGGTTCCCTGCGATTTACCGACAGTGAAGGCAATATTGTAGCGGACAATCTCAGTGAAGATAATTACGCTGATTTTATTGGTGAATCGGTGGAAAAATGGTCCTATTTAAAATTTCCCTACTACAAACCCCTGGGTTATCCCGATGGCATTTATCGGGTTGGTCCCCTTGCCCGCCTTAATGTTTGTCATCACATTGGCACCCCGGAAGCAGACCAAGAATTAGAAGAATATCGGCAACGGGCTGGAGGTGTGGCCACGTCCTCTTTCTTTTATCATTACGCCCGCTTGGTGGAAATTCTTGCCTGTTTAGAAGCCATCGAATTGTTAATGGCTGACCCTGATATTTTGTCCAAAAATTGTCGAGCTAAGGCAGAAATTAATTGTACCGAAGCGGTGGGAGTGAGCGAAGCACCCCGGGGTACTTTATTCCACCATTACAAGATAGATGAAGATGGTCTAATTAAGAAAGTGAATTTGATCATTGCCACGGGCAACAATAACTTAGCCATGAATAAAACCGTGGCCCAAATTGCCAAACACTACATTCGCAATCATGATGTGCAAGAAGGGTTTTTAAACCGGGTGGAAGCGGGTATTCGTTGTTATGATCCTTGCCTTAGTTGTTCTACCCATGCAGCGGGACAAATGCCATTGATGATCGATTTAGTTAACCCTCAGGGGGAACTAATTAAGTCCATCCAGCGGGATTAAACAAAAAACATTCAGACGGTCAAAAAAATACCCCGGCATCACCGAGGGCATATCTAGGAGAACTCAATGTCAATGGAAGGTACCGAAACCCCTAGAACCCGTGCCCTTAATAGTTCATGCAAAGGAATTCTGTCGGGTTTCCATAGCCTTATCTTTTTTATAGTAAACATAATGTTAATTTTTGTCAACGAGACTTGACGGCCGGTTCATTTTGTTGGTATTGGTGCGTGTCCCACGGCGATCGCCCCATTCTGGCCGCCAAAGCCAAAACTGAGGCAGAGACCATAGTTTAAAGGGCTAGTTGCTGGCTGAACTGATTCAATGCCGACAAAGTTGAGGGGAAATTCAGGTTCTTTCAAACCAACACAGGGAGGTAATTGTTGCTGATAAAGGCTCAGTAAGGTTAAAGCTACGGCGATCGCCCCGGAAGCACCCAGGGTATGGCCAGTGGCCCCCTTGCTGGAAGTAATGAGAGGATTTTGAGGAAAAAGAGTTTGGATTAAAGCGGCCTCCCGTTGATCGTTGAAAAGAGTGCCGGTGCCGTGGGGATGAATCAAGTCAATTTTCTCTGGGGTTAAACCACTGCGGGTGAGGCAATGCTTGACGGCTTGCTGGGCACTGTGGTTATCAAAGGCAGGAGTACTACGATGGAGTGCATCACAACTAAAACCCCAACCCAAAATTTCACCGTAAATTCTGGCTTTTCTCTTCTGGGCTAATTCCCGGGTTTCCAACACTAACAAAGCTCCCCCTTCCCCCAACACTAAACCCCGGCGTTGGCGATCGAAGGGATAACATCCATCCGGTGCTAGCGTGGCCATTTTGCTAAAACCAGCCAGTGTGAGCGGTGTAATGGGGGCTTCCACTGCTCCGGCCAACACCCGTTGGCAATGGCCTGTTCTAATTAACTCCACTCCCTGGGCGATCGACCATAACCCAGTGGCACAGGCGGCCATGGGGCATTGCATCACCGTTACTTCCGGTAGAAGTTGGGCAGCTAAACGGGCGGCCTGATCAGGTAAAGTCTGCCACCAATCCACAAGCTCAAAGTTGGGGGCCACCGGAGGCTTAATGTTGCAGCCAACCCAATCTTCCCAATGGCATTGGCTAGCCCGACTAGAACCGATCGCCACTCCCCAGGGTTCTTCAGCGGGATCAAGTTGGGCATCATCAATGGCGGCCTGCACCAATGGCGGAACCAATTGCCCTGGGGAACGGGGATAATTTTCCTGTAATGCCAAGGGTAGAGGTGGCAAGTTAGTAAAGAGTTGCTTAAGATTGATGGCCGTTTTTCCTTCTAGCAACTTTGCCCAGGTTTGTAATTGATCTCCCAGGGCAGTGTCCAGGGCTAGCCCAGTGACCACCACTCCCATGGCCGGAGCCCCTATTGAATCGGTTTTTTGTTTCCTCCGCCCGTCCATGGCCCGATTAACTACTAGCTTCGGGAATGGCAATTTCCAACATTTGCACCCGCCGGTCTAGGGCTTCCAATTCATCCTTTAGGCGATCGCCTTGCCCCACAATCACCGCAATCATCTGTTCGGGCTGGAGATACTTCGCCGCTACCCGTTGCACATCCTGTACCGTGGTGTCCATCACCGCCTGTTGGTAAGTGAAAATAAAATCCTCTGGATAACCGTAATACTCGTAGGTCATCAAACGGGAAAGGGTTTGCCCCGGCCTTTCAAAATTAAAAACAAAGGAATTTAAAATTG
The DNA here is from genome assembly GCF_010222815.1 of Synechocystis sp. CACIAM 05. Taxonomy (GTDB): domain Bacteria; phylum Cyanobacteriota; class Cyanobacteriia; order Cyanobacteriales; family Microcystaceae; genus Synechocystis. Next base: position 1,528,046 of record NZ_CP019225.1, read on the forward strand.
AATCTTTGGCATAGGTCAATTCCTCAGCGGTTACTTCAGTGATGCGTAACTTTTCAAACTCCCGTAACAGGGATTGGAGAAATTGCACCGTGGTTTCCGTGCGGGTAGGGCCCCCAGCCAGAAAGTAACCGGGATAATCATAGGCAGCCTGCCAACTACCGGAAACACTATAGGCCAAGCCCTGGGTGGAGCGGATATTGTTAAATAACCGGCCTGCAAAACCCCCCAGTACCCCATTCATCACCGACAGGGCAGCGTAATCCGGGCTGTCCACCATGCCACCAATTTGTCCCAAAAGAACATTGCTTTGGGTAACGTGGGGCAAATTAACTAAAAAAACTTCACTGTCGTTAACTTGGCTAGCGCTGGGGGGAGTCAACCGGGGAGCAGCTCCCGACCCTTGCCAATTAACAAACCTTTCCGCAATGGTTTGCTTGATGGTTTCGCTGTCAAAGTCCCCCACAATGCCCAAAATCATCTGGTCTGGACGGACGTAGCGCCGATGAAAATCAATAATGGCCTGGCGGTCAATATTGGCTAAGGTTTGGTACTCCACCGTGCGGGCATAGGGGCTGGTGGGGCCGTAAAGCATTTTACTAAATTCCCGGCTGGCAATATCCCCAGGGTCATCGTTACGCCGGGCAATGGCTCCCCGCAGTTGGTTTTTAGCCAGGGAAATCTGGGCTTCATCAAAGGCTGGGGTTTGGAGAACTTGGGCAAATAGGTCAAAGACTAGGTCAAAGTCCTTACTCAAGGAGGAAAAACTAGCAGAACCGGAAGAGGTGCCAATGCTAGTTTCAATGGCGGCGGCCTTTTGCTCCAATAAATTATTCAGTTGGGCTGGGGAGTTTTGTTCTGTTCCCCCCAAACGCATGGTGGTGCCCGTCAACTGGGCTAGCCCCACCTGATCCGCCGGTTCCCAACGGGATCCTGCTCGCATCACCACCGATCCCGACACCAGGGGCAGTCTCCGGTCAGGCATTAGATAAACCACCAAACCGTTGGGCAGAGTGTAACGTTCGTATTCCGGCAGGTTAATTTCCGGCAAGGGGGCAAACGTCAACTGATCATGGGTTTTGGGTTGGTTCCCCAGATCCCTGGCAATGGCCGGAGTTAAATAAACATTGCTAAAAACGGCGATCGCCATCACCAAGGTGGCCACCAAGACGAACCGTTGCCAGGGCTTAGCGTTGGGGGCCACTGTTGGGGAAGTTTTCCAAGGTTTTTTCATAGGGCAAACAAGGCGATCGGGTATCCCTAGTCCCCATGGGCTACTGGGACTGGGGCGGAAGCAAAAACGGTTACTAGTGCCAAGGCAAAAGCCTCCCCAATGCTAACAGTGCTCAACACCGGGAAGACTTTGGTTAACCAAGCTGGGTTGGGCCATGGTGCTGACCAACGACAACCGTCCCGACTAGACGGCGCCACCGGCCGCCTGCAGGCGAGCCCGAGCTTTTTTGTAATTGTTAGAAGCTTTAAGTTGGTTGGGTTTATCTTCCCCCCGGTTGGCCTCTTCTAAAGCCCCCTGGGCTTCCGTGTAGGCTTGGCGGGCCGATTCAGCATCAATGTTGGTGCCCAATTCAGCGCCGTTGACCAATACCTTGACTTCATTATTTTCTACCTCAGCAAAACCCCCCATGACGGCAATATTCTGCCAGTCCTTACCGGGGCGCACCCGCATCACGCCAATTTCCAAAGCGGTGAGCAGGGGAGCATGGTTACTGAGGATACCCAGTTGGCCGGTGGTGCTGGGGAGAATGAGTTCCTGTACTTCCTCATCCCAAACCACCTTATCCGGTGTGATTACCCGTACTGTTAACGTCATTTTTAGGAATTTCCCTTTGATAGCGTTTCTATGCAAACAACTGGCGATCGCCGGCCAGGGAGAAGGGGGACACTAAGCAATGGTCATCCTAGAAAACCACCGTTGTTCCCCCTAACTATTTCCTAACCTAGACCCCAGGCGATTAACTTAACCTTCTTTGAGCTTGGCACCTTTGGCCTTAGCTTCTTCAATGTCTCCCACCAGATAGAAAGCTTGCTCCGGTAAATCATCCAATTCACCAGCCAAAATCGCTTTGAAACCTTTGATGGTGTCAGCTAGGGAAACGTACTTGCCGGGGGCACCGGTAAATACTTCAGCGACGAAGAAGGGTTGGGAAAGAAAACGCTCAATTTTCCGAGCCCGATCTACGGTCAAACGGTCTTCCTCAGACAATTCATCCAAGCCGAGAATGGCAATAATATCCTGCAATTCTTTGTAGCGTTGCAGGGTAGATTGCACTTCCCGAGCGGTGTCGTAATGCTCTGACCCAACGATGGAGGGCTGGAGCATGGTGCTGGTGGAATCCAGGGGATCCACAGCAGGGTAAATACCTTTAGCTGCCAAGCCCCGAGAAAGTACTGTGGTACCATCCAAGTGAGCAAATGTGGTGGCGGGAGCGGGATCGGTTAAGTCGTCCGCCGGTACATACACCGCCTGAATGGAGGTGATGGAACCTTCCTTGGTGGAGGTAATCCGCTCTTGCAAATCCCCAACGTCCGTGCCCAAAGTGGGCTGGTAACCTACCGCAGAGGGCATCCGCCCTAACAGAGCCGATACTTCCGAACCAGCTTGGACGAAACGGAAAATGTTGTCGATGAAGAGCAATACGTCTTGTTTGTTCACATCCCGGAAATATTCCGCCATGGTGAGGGCGGTTAGACCCACCCGCATCCGAGCCCCGGGGGGTTCGTTCATTTGACCGTACACCAGAGCGATTTTGGACTCTTCCGGTTTGTCGGCGTTAATTACGTTGGATTCGATCATTTCGTTGTAGAGGTCATTCCCTTCCCGGGTCCGTTCCCCTACGCCACCAAACACAGATACACCACCATGTTGGATGGCGATGTTGTTGATCAATTCCATCATGATTACGGTTTTGCCCACACCGGCACCACCGAAGAGACCGATTTTGCCACCCTGACGGTAGGGAGTAAGCAGGTCAATTACCTTAATACCTGTTTCAAATACTTGGGGCTTGGTTTCCAAATCCACCAATTTAGGAGCGGGACGGTGAATGGGGAAAGTTTCACCAGCGGGCACGGGGCCTTTGTTGTCAACAGGCTCACCAAGAACGTTAAAAATACGACCCAGGGTGCCGGTGCCGACGGGAACGCTGATGGGGGCCCCGGTGTCTACCACGTCCATGCCCCGGACGAGGCCATCGGTGGAACTCATGGCGACGGCCCGCACTTGGTTGTCGCCGAGAAGCTGCTGCACTTCACAGGTAACAGCTACTTCGTTACCAGCAGAATTTCTGCCTTGGACTTTAAGGGCATTATAAATACGGGGCAATTTACCACTGGGGAACTGGGCGTCAATTACAGGCCCGATGACCTGGGTAATTTTGCCAACGTTAGTTGCTTCTTTTACGGCTACCATGCTGATTGTCTAGGAATTTGTTTATAGTTAGACTACAGGATTACTGTTGAGTTTTGGTCAAATTTGCCATCTTTAAGGGTATCACTTTGGGGCTGTCCCCAACTGGTGGGATGGTGCAAATCCTAGGGTGAGAGGCGATCGCCGGGGGGAGGTTTTGGAGCCAAAATTGGAACGGGAAGATTGTCTGCGGGCAATTACGAGAACTTTGCTGGAAAAGGACTGGGCCACAGCGGTGCGTTTTGCCATAGAGCAACTGGGGCTGTTGTTTGGCTGTCAGCGGGTCCATGTGATTTACCACGACCCGGCCAAGGACTGTTTACAGATGGCGGAAGAATGGTGTGCTGTGGGTATTGCCCCCCGGTTATCGACGTTTCAAGGGGTACCGGTGGCCACCTATCCCTGGATCTGGGCCAATTTGCAGGATAGCGAAGGCGTTTTGGTGAGGGATGTGGAGCAAATGCCGCCAGAAGCTGAGATGGATAAGGTCTCCCTGCAATTTGACCTGGTGAAATCCATCCTAGTGGTGCCCATGGTTAAGGATGCCCAGGTGTTGGGCTACATCAGCATGGTTCATCTCCATGACAACTATGGCTGGAACCCAGAGGAATTGAACCTGGCCAAGCTGGTGGGTCAATTTTTGGCGATCGCCCAGGCCCGACACCAAGCGGAGACAACCCTGACCCAAGCTAAGGAAGCGGCGGATGCGGCCAATCGCGCTAAAACCGAATTTTTGGCCAGTATTAGCCATGAATTACGCACTCCCCTCAACGCCATTATTGGCTTTAGTCAACTGTTGCATCGGGATCCCAGTTTGGCTCCCCACCGTCCCACCTTAGATATCATCAACCGGAGCGGTGAGCACTTATTAGAGCTAATTAACGACATTTTGGAAATGTCCAAAATTGAGGCAGGGCGCACCACCCTCAATGAAAAAACCATTGATTGCCATCGTTTATTGGATAATCTCCAGGCTCTTTTCCAACTAAGGGCCCAGGAAAAACAACTCCTCCTTAAAGTGGAGCGATCACCAGAGGTGCCCGAATGGATTAAGACTGACGGGGGCAAGTTGCGGCAGGTGTTGATTAATTTGTTGGCCAATGCCATTAAGTTTACTGCCCAGGGCGGTGTCACCCTCAAGGTTAAATGCCTGACCGCTCCCCAGACTGATGAAGGTCAAGGAGCATCCATCTGGCTTCATTTTTTAGTGTCGGATACGGGGGCGGGCATTGCTGCCCATGAAATGGATGAACTGTTTGTACCCTTTGCCCAGACAGAAACGGGGCTTAAGTCTTGTCAGGGGAATGGTTTAGGGCTGCCCATTAGCCAAAAATTTGTTCAGTTGATGGGGGGACAAATTCAAGTCAGGAGCAAGGTCGATCAAGGTAGTGCTTTCTTTTTTGCCATTCCAGTGCAGGTGATGGCGGCCCCCAAGCCAACCCCGGAAACTTCAGCGGTTACCCTGCCGCCGTTAGATCAGTACAATCAAAAAGTTCTTGTGGTGGATGATCGCCCGGAAAGTCGGTTACTACTGCGCCAATTACTCACTAGTCTGGGCTTTGTTGTCCAAGAAGCGGAAAACGGAGAAATGGCGATCGCCCTGTGGGAAAGTTGGCATCCCCAGGTAATTTTGATGGATATGCAAATGCCAGTGCTGGATGGTCGGAGCACTACTCAAAAAATTAAAGCCAGCCCCCAAGGTCAACATACGATCATTATTGCCCTCACCGCCAGTGCTTTTGAAGGGGAACGGGCCGAAATTCTTAGCGCCGGCTGTGACGACTTTTTAAGTAAGCCCTTCCGCCCCGAAGAATTGATTGCCCTTCTAGCCAAACACCTGGCCGTGGCTTTACCTTCCCAGGGGCAACCACCGGCTTCCCCTCTCCGGCCATTTCCTGTGATAACGGCTCCGTCCCTATCAGAACAATTGGCTAAAACTCCCCAGTCCTGGCGACAAAAGATGGCAAAAATGGCTTTAGAATGCAATGACGATGACCTGATTACCTTGGTTGAGTCCCTGCCGACCTTGTCCCCATCCTTAGCTCATCTATTGGCCACCTGGGCCAGGGAATATCGTTTTGAGCAGATTTTCCTAGTGGTTGAATCCAGTTTTGGGGCGGTGACCCTAGCGGGGTAACCCAATTAATTGCTCCCAACTGTACTAACAGGTGTTGAAAATTCAGTTCAACTTCTACTTTTACTCAACTTTTCTTCCCCCTCCACCAATTCCCGCAGGCGATCGCCATGGGCCCGGACTGTAAAACCCTTTTTATCGTCGATGACACCCCGGACAATGTACGTTTGCTGGCCAACCTTTTGTCCGCCCATGGTTACCGAATCCGTAAAGCATTGGATGCTAATTTTGCCCTCAAAAGTATTGAGCAGTCCCCGCCGGACTTGATTTTGCTAGACGTTAACATGCCCACCATGAACGGCTATGAAATGTGTGCCCGGCTAAAGTCCAATCCACACACCCAAGAAATTCCAATTATCTTTATCAGTGCCCTGGATAATGTGCTTGATAAAGTCAAAGCCTTTAACCTGGGGGGAGCGGATTACATCACTAAGCCATTTCAAATGGAAGAAGTGCTGGCCCGCATTGAACACCAACTGCTACTACAACAACAAAAACATCAACTACGGGCAGAAATCCAAGAACGGAAGCGGGCGGAACAATCCCTGGAGGTTTCCCTACGGGTGGTGTCCCACGATCTCCGTAATCCTGTGTTGGGGTTATCTATGGTGCTCAATAACTGCCTTAAACGGGCCGATCCAGATCAAACGGAACTTTCCCTGCCCCGCCAAACCCTAGAGCAGATGGCCCGTAGTTGTGAACGTCAATTAGCCTTGATCAATTCCCTGGTGGAAAGCCAGCATTGGGAACAACAGGGGGTTCCCTTAGTGTTGCGACGCCTTGATCTGGGCACCCTAGTGAGGGATTTTGCGGAGGAATGGTCGTTGGGGTTGGGGGAGCAGGAAGTAACTCTTAATTTAAATCTGGGGGAAAATTTACCCGCAATCATGGGAGATGCCAACTTTATTTGGCGGGTGCTGGAAAATTTATTGGCCAATAGCCTGAAATACAATCCTTTACCCCGGCCCCAACCGTTGAGCATTACCATTACGGTTACCGCCATAGACCAAACCCTAACCTGTCGGGTCAAAGATAATGGTGTGGGTGTGGATCTGGCCATCGCTGACCGAGTTTTTGAACGTTATCAGCGCGGCGATCGGGAGAACAATCCCCTGGGGCTGGGCTTAGGACTATACGTTTGCAAGCTCATTGTCGAGGCCCACGGTGGCCAAATTGGTCTCAATACTGCGGTTAGTAGGGGGGCAGAGATTTACTTTACCCTCCCCCTGGAAAAAGATTGTGCTTAAAATTTTGACATTTGCTAAGTATTGATCAACAGTGAGCAAAATTAATTGGTGATGCTAAAAGTTTGTGTGGATGCTACAGCAATACGGGGCCAATTGAGTGGTATCGGTTTTTATAATCTCAGTCTGCTGCGAGCCCTTAATGAACTACAACATAGCCAACAATTTCAAGGGCAATTTTCTCTACAAATTTATTATCAGCCTGGCTTAAAAGATTGGTGCCAAGGAAATTGGCAAAAAAAACATCATCTGGCCGAATTCACCGATTGTACTTGTTTGCCGTTGCCAGTTACCCTGAGCGATCGCCTAGTTAATTTTCCCAATCCCATTTTGAATTTATTGGAGAAGCGTCTAGACAAACCGGATCTTATCCATGGCATTGACCATTATATTTTTCCTAGCCAAAAAGCCATCAATTTATTAACAATTCACGATCTAACTTTTCTCAAATTTCCCGAATTCGTTCCGCCCATTGTGCAACGTTACCACCAAAGAATTTTGCGTTGTTTGCCCTTTGCCCAGGGAATTTTAACCTTTGCAGAGAGTACAAAACGGGAAATTAACGAATATTACCAGTTTCCCCTAGAACGAATTTTTGTTACTCCCCAAGCTAGTCGTTACCGGGGTTCACAGTTATCCACAGAGCCAAGTTCTCCAAAAAATAAATTCATAAATGAGTCATTGTTAGCCACCATTCCCTACAATTTTGCAGTGCCCTATTTTCTTTTTGTCAGCACTCTGGAACCCCGAAAAAATGTGGTTGGCTTGATCGAGGCGTTTAATTTATTTAAGCAATCTAGCCAAGCCCCCCATCAATTGGTGCTTATCGGTCAATTGGGCTGGAAATATGAGCCAATCCTAACGGCGATCGCCAATTCTGCCCATCAAGATCAGATTCATCGTTTGGCCTATGTTCCCAACCAGTGGCTAGGGGAATTTTATCAACGGGCGACCGCTTTTGTTTATCCTTCTTTTTATGAAGGTTTTGGCTTGCCAGTGGTGGAGGCAATGAACTTTGGTTTACCGATAATTACTGCTGAGGCTGGATCTTTGCCGGAAGTGGTGGGAGACAGTGGTGTATTAGTAGATCCCCAAGATACCCAGGCTCTAGCGTTAGCATTGGAAAAAATCGTTAGCGATACGGATTGGCGGGATCACCTAAGGCAAAAAAGTTTAACTAGGTCTAAGGATTTTTCCTGGGAAAACACTGCCCGTAAAACCCTAGAAGTTTATCAGTCTTTAATTGCTTAACCCATGACTACAGAATTAATATGCTGCAAATTGCACCTCCATCGATTAGCTTAAAAGATTTTCTTGATTTGCCAGAAACTAAACCGGCACAAGAATATGTTGAAGGACAAGTTATTCAAAAACCTATGCCCCAAGGAAAACATAGTGTCATTCAAGGAGAATTGGTTGCAGTCATCAATTCATCCCTGAAAAACCGAAAAATTGCTAGGGCGTTTCCCGAATTGTGCTGTACTTTTGGTGGTCGCTCCACTGTGCCGGATTTGTCTGTTTTTGCTTGGTCCAATATTCCCAGGGATACGGATGGTAAAATTGCCAATTTTTTTCCCCTTGCACCTAACTGGGCCATTGAAATTCTTTCTCCAGATCAAAGCCAAACTAGGGTAATTAGAAATATTCTCCATTGTTTGAACCATGGCACCGAAATGGGTTGGCTAATTGATCCTGCTGAGCAAATTATTTTTACCTATATTCCAGGAGAACAGCCCAATATTTTTGACCAAGCGGAGCAAATTTTACCCGTGCCAACCTTTGTTTCCAGTCTACAAATTAATCTTGGCTTAATTTTTGATCTGAAAATGGGTTGCGCATACCCCGCAGCTTGCTGCGATTGGGATAAGCAACCCCAAAGTATTAGAATTCCGTAATGGAACTAAAACGGGCTAGTCATTGCGTGTATCAAATTCGTTACCATATGGTTTTC
>NZ_CP019225.1:1536895-1585814 GCF_010222815.1 Synechocystis sp. CACIAM 05
ATCGTCGTTTAAGCAAGGATTATGAATATTTACCTACCACCAGTGAGACAATGCTCTATGTTGCCATGGTTCATCTCATGCTTCAAAGGCTTGCTTAAAACTTTTCAAACACTTTCTTAGGTTAATTCGTCAGTTTTGACAGAATTTAAAAATTTGTTAAATCTGGTGCCAAAAGTATCCTTTTCCAAAAGTTCTAATAATTCAAGTTTTTCTTCAAGATTACATTGGGCAATAACACTTTTAAGCTCAGGAAATTCCAGTGATGACAATGAGTGCATTTCAACTTTTCTCCGAGAGGCGAATTATAACTCCCATTATCACATTTCCAAAATAGTGCCCCAAGGAGTTGCTTGAAAACTCCCCTGGCCCCAAGCCTAGGGGGATAGGTTTAAAGTTCTGCAGGGTTGCCAGAGCTTTGGTAGGAAAATTTAGGATCAGATTTAGAGCTTTGCCTACCTGCGCTAACCGTCTGTCAATGGACAAAGGAGCGAGCGCCATTCCAGACCGATAAAATGTTAAGTTATATCACATTCAAGCAAAGTTCTTAGGAATTACCCCGTATGGTAGCAACGCCCGTTAAACAGAAATACGATATTAAAGATATTAGCCTCGCTCCCCAAGGTCGTCAGCGCATCGAATGGGCGGCCCGGGAAATGCCCGTGTTAAAACAAATCCGGGAACGCTTTGCCCAGGAAAAACCCTTCGCCGGCATCCGCTTGGTGGCCTGCTGTCACGTTACCACCGAAACCGCTAACTTGGCGATCGCCTTGCATGCTGGTGGCGCTGATTCTTTGCTCATTGCCAGTAACCCCCTGTCCACCCAAGACGACGTGGCCGCCTGTTTGGTAGCCGACTACGGCATTCCCGTTTACGCCATCAAAGGGGAAGATAATGAAACCTATCACCGCCATGTGCAGATTGCGCTGGATCACCGCCCCAACATCATCATTGACGACGGTAGCGACGTGGTAGCCACCCTAGTACAGGAACGGCAACACCAACTCAGTGACATCATTGGCACCACCGAAGAAACCACCACTGGGATTGTGCGTCTGCGGGCCATGTTCAACGATGGGGTACTCACCTTCCCCGCCATGAACGTTAACGATGCGGACACCAAGCATTTTTATGACAACCGCTACGGCACCGGCCAATCCACCCTGGACGGTATCATCCGGGCCACTAATATTCTCCTGGCCGGTAAAACCATTGTGGTGGCTGGCTATGGCTGGTGTGGTAAAGGGGTCGCCATGCGGGCCAAAGGCATGGGGGCTGACGTAATTGTCACCGAAATTAGTCCCGTACCGGCGATTGAAGCCGCCATGGATGGTTTCCGGGTCATGCCCATGGCCGAAGCTGCCCACCAGGGAGACATCTTCATCACCGTCACCGGCAACAAACACGTTATTCGTCCTGAGCATTTTGCCGTTATGAAAGATGGGGCGATTGTTTGTAACTCCGGTCACTTCGACATTGAAATTGACCTCAAATCCCTCAAGGAACAAGCCAAGGAAGTTAAGGAAGTTCGGAACTTCACCGAGCAATACATTCTCCCCAATGGCAAGTCCATTATTGTGATTGGCGAAGGTCGTTTAGTTAACCTGGCCGCCGCCGAAGGTCATCCCAGTGCCGTAATGGATATGAGTTTTGCTAACCAAGCCCTGGCCTGTGAGCATTTGGTCAAAAATAAAGGTCAACTAGAACCTGGCATGCACTCCATTCCGGTGGAAGTGGACCAAGAAATTGCCCGCTTGAAACTCCAAGCCATGGGCATTGCCATTGACAGCTTGACCCCCGAACAGGTGGAATACATCAATTCCTGGGCTTCCGGTACCTAAAACCGTTTATGGATTCATTTTTTACCTAAAACCCCTTCAATCTCCCATATTTCGGGGGATTTTTTTTATTTTTAGGCAGGCCATAGACGCAATGCCCATAATTCCCCAGGCTAAGTTTCCAATCCCCCAATGTTAGGATTTGCGGATATCCTCTAGTGGGGGATGGCGATCGGCTGGGCCTCCAAACTAACCAGAAATTACCCGACGCAGGTCCATCACATCACTCATATTTTTAATTTTGGCCATGATGCCCAATAGCTGTTGATAGTCGTGAATATCAATTTTGAGACTAATAATGGCGGGTCGTCCCAAATGGGTTTTAACATCTGCGTTGCGGACGTTAATGTGGTTGTCGCTGAGGCGAGAAAGAATATCCTTCAGCACCCCTACCCGGTCAATGGCTTCAATGACAATGTCCACCGGATAGGTTTGGTGATTATTGGTGTTGGGATTCCAGCGCACCGGAATTAGGCGATCGCCGTCCATTTGTTCGAGGTTATGGCAACCCTGGCGATGGATAGAAATGCCCCGGGCTCCCCTGGTCACTACCCCCATAATGGGTTCCCCCGGTAACGGATGACAACAACCAGCAATGTGATACAGCAAACCCTCAATGCCGGCGATGGGCGAATTATCTTTGCCAGTGGCAGGGGGAGTAGGGGGATGGACTTGGGGGGAACTTGCTAGGGTAACTTCCTGACTAGACTGGCTATTTTTAACGTTGTTGACATTATTTTCCCGCAGACGATTGACCACAGAATTGGAGGTAATTTCGCCGTAGCCCAAACCAGCCAACAAATCTTCCACATTTTGGTAGTTACATCGCTCTGCCGTTTTTTGCATCGGTTCTGATTTCAGCAGGGCTTCCAAACCGGTTTTGCCCAATTCTTTCTCTAACAATTCTCGACCCCGGAGAATATTCTCATCCCGGCGGGAACGTTTAAACCATTGACGGATGCGATGGCGGGCACTGGGGGTAACAACAAAATTGAGCCAATCCAAACTAGGGTGGGAATTCTTTTGGGTGACAATTTCCACAATGTCCCCATTTTTCAGCCTGGTATCCACCCCCAACCATTGGCCATTCACCCGAGCCCCTTTCATGTGGTGGCCCACTTCCGTGTGGATGCGGTAAGCAAAGTCTACTGGTGTGGCCCCCCGGGCCAGGGAAATTACCTCGCCCTTGGGGGTGAAAACGTAAACGTCATCATCAAAGAGATTTTGTTTAAGGTTTTCCACATATTCCTGGGCATCCTTGAGGTCGCTCTGCCAGTCCAGCAGTTGCCGCAACCAAGTAAATTTTTCGTCGGTGGAGGTGAGGGTTGCATTTTCGGAGCCACCACTTTCCTTGTATTTCCAATGGGCGGCAATACCATACTCCGCCACATGGTGCATTTCTTCGGTGCGAATTTGGATTTCCAGGGGTCGGCTAGTTAGTCCTAAAACTGTGGTGTGGAGGGATTGGTAACGGTTGGGTTTGGGCAAACCGATGTAATCCTTAAAGCGCCCTGGAATGGGTTTAAAGACGTCGTGAACCACCGACAGAGCTCGGTAACATTCCCCCTTGCTTTCCACGATGATGCGTAGGGCGGCAATGTCATAAATTTCTTCAAAGGCCTTATCCTGGCTGGTCATTTTGTAATAAATGCCGTAGAGATGTTTGGGGCGCCCTTGGAGTTCAAAATGTTCAATGCCCTCATCCCGCAGGCGGAAGCGCAACATATCCTTGACAGTTTCCAGACGGGATTCTCGATCGCCTCTTTTTTCCACCACTAGGGACTGAATTTTGCGATAGGAATCGGGTTCTAGATATTTAAAGGAAAGATCTTCCAATTCCCACTTAAAGCGCCAAATGCCCAAACGGTTGGCTAAAGGCGCAAAAATGTCCTTGGTTTCCCTAGCAATGCGCCGTTGTTTTTCTGGACTTAACGCATCTAAGGTCCGCATATTGTGCAGGCGATCGGCTAGCTTGACCACAATCACCCGAATATCCTTGGCCATGGCCAAAAACATACGCCGGAAATTTTCTGCTTGATGCTCTGTTGTACTAGAAAAATTAAATTTAGAGAGTTTAGTTACCCCTTCCACCAAACTGGCCGTTTCTTCCCCAAACAAAGCTTCAATTTGTTCAATGCTAATGTCCGTATCTTCCACCACATCATGCAAAAAACCCGCCGCAATCATTGCCTCATCTCCCCCCAAATCTCGCAGTAGCCCCGCCACCGCCACCGGATGGGCAATGTAGGGTTCCCCGGATTTACGCCGCTGTTGGGCATGGAGATCGTAGGCAAAACAGAACGCCCGACAGATCAGACAATGGGGCGCCGTTGTTTCGTCCTGGCCCTGTTCTATCTCCCTCTGCCACTGCTGTAAACAATCCTCTAACCACTGGGGCAATTCAATATCGTGAATGTCTTGGGCACAGGTGGTGTGAATGGTGGGGGTGGGCAGAGCGGCGACGGCATTCATAGTTTTGGGGAGGGTGTTAGGGTAGTTTGCACTAACTAGTTATAAAACAGAAAAAACGACCAAAAAAGCCGATAATTGCCAATTAACAGGGGAAAAATAGTATCAGCTATTAGCTTGTCAGAATCCCGTATTTATCTTGTAGCAGACATTTCTGTATCGGTGCAGGTTTTTGGGATTAATGTTAATTAATGTTAATGGTTATTAATGATTTTTGCTCCTTTTACTAGGGACAGGTAAAAGCGATACTCTCCCCAGGAGATTTCCCAGGGAGTTGGACCACACAGGGTCGACAAGTTTGAGTTAATAATCAGCAAGCCTTAACATTATTTTAACCTTGATTCGCCCAACCCCCGTCAAATTCATCGGAGCAATGTCGTCTACGCTACCACTCGATTTACCCGATCGCCTTAGGGAATTTCAGCAATTGTTGGATCAATGTCAGTGCACCATGGCCGATCCTGGGGCTGAGGGGGCGACGGTGGCCAAACAGGTTGACGAACTGGGGGATTTCATTCAGCATCATTTCCTTAGCGTCACAATGGAAGACTGGCCTTGCCAAGGACCGCAACCATGGTCATCCATACAAACGGAATTGCAAAGAACCCTACGCCTGCTCTCGACGGAATTAATCTTCTGGCGATCGGCCCGCTCCCCTCAACGACAGCACCATTATCAACAGCGTCTATTGGGGCACTATCAGCAGTTAGCGGATTTCAGTAAGGCAATGCAACAGTGGGTTGACGGCGCTGATTAAGCTGTTGCTGATTTCTTTCTGCAAACTTCGCTTCTTTGAACTAAATATTTTCTGCTTTTACTTTTAGCGATGATTGACCAATGGGTCTTACTAATGCAAGCCTTAGCGGGCTATGGAGTAATGGGGATAAAAGACCAGCAACCTTAGTTTATTTCAGGGAAGACTGGGCATAGCTAACTAAACCAGCACCAATGTAGGAACTGTAATTGTCAATGGTGTTTTGGGTGGCAATGCGGTTAGGATTATTGAACAATTCACCCATACCCATGCTCAAGGTTAAAACGGTGACGGCGGCGATGGTGTAGTTGCGGATGGCGGTGGAGGTGTAGTTGGTGGAGGCAAACATGGTGAGGTGTTCCTTTGCTTTCAATAACTACAGCATAGGGAAATCTCCAGGGCATGTCAGTCCCAAAAAACCTGTAAAATCAAGGGTTTCAGCGTTTCCACTTCCCTTCTAAACATGGAAAAAAATAGAATTTCCTCCACCTTAGTCCACTCCTATCCATCCTTTGTCCCATCTTATTCAGCCACCATTGACAAAATTTTCCCCGTTCCCTAGAGCGTATTCACAAGCCTCTAGTGTTGGGGGATGTAGGGGCAGATTGGAGCTTGACCAGCATACTCTCAGGGGCTGAACCGATCGCCATTGTCGGTAATTTCCAGAATCGGTAAACGCACCGCAAAACAGGACCCTTCCCCTTCCTTGCTTTCCACCGTCACTTCCCCCCCATGGATGTTGGCACAACGCTGTACGATCGCCAGTCCCAGGCCGGTACCCGTTACCCCCTCCACATTATCGGCCCGGAAAAAGGGATTAAATAATTCCGCCATGGCCTGGGGAGGAATGCCGATGCCCTGGTCCGTGACCCGAAAAATCATGGTTTTATCTTCGGCGATTACATCAAACAAAATGGGGGTGGGGGCAGGGGAATATTTGATCGCATTGCTGAGGAGATTACAGATAATATGGCGCAATAAATGGGCATCCCAAACTCCCTGTTGTAGATTACCTTGGGTGTGGAAATGAATCGGCCTTGGTTGGCGCTGGGCATTGTTCACCAAACGCATTAAATCCTGGCAAAAGTAGAGTAAATCCAGGGATTCAAATTGACAACTGAGCTGGCCATTTTCCGTTTTTCCCAGTAGCAATACCTCCGACAATAATTCATCCAGATCCTTAATAGCAGTGCGGATCATGTTGAAATAATTATGTTGTTGCCCTTTACTCAGACGATCGCCACTTTCTTCCAACAAGCCCGCCGACAAAAGAATGGTATTGAGGGGATTGCGGAAATCATGGGAAAGCATGGAAACAAACTCTGACTTGAGCTTATTGGCTGCCTTCGCCTCGGACAATTCCCTTTCCTGGCGTTTAATGCTGGCACTCAGGGTCTGGTTTTCCGCCGCCAATTCCCGCGCTAGACAATGGCGTTGAATGGCATAATGGAGCGAACGTAGGAGAATATCCAAGCTCACGTCCCGCTTGACCAGATAGTCCTGGGCCCCTTGACGGACCGCTTCTAAGGCCAATTCTTCGTCTTGGTAGTGGGTGAGGACAATGATGGGTAAATTTTGGGGATGGCTTTGCAGTTTCGGCAAAGAATTTAGACCTTGGCTGTCCGGTAGGGTTAAGTCCAACAAAATAATGTCAAACTTTTCCCCCTGTTCCAAAACCGTTAAAGCATCCCCCAACCTTTGCACATGGTTGAATGCAAAATTTTCCTTGGGGGAACCTTTGAGAATTTCCTGCAGGAGGCGAGCTTCAGCCAGGTTGTCTTCAATGAGGAGAATGTGGAGGCGGGGACTAGCAGACATGGCGCAGGACCGGGGGAGGAATAACCGTTTGCTTGGCGTTCCAGGGGACACTCCACTGTATTCTACTTCCACCTTTCGGAGAGCGAAAAGAATTAATTAATCCCCATCCGCAGTAAAAGGCTCAAAGTTTGCCCACGCCATGTATGCCACCATCGACCGTAAACCCCGGTAAACACAATGACTAAGGGCTTTATCTCCGGTGAAGAATTTGCTCTTTGGTATGCCACAGCCCGACAAATGGCGATCGCCCATGGCATTGAGCCGGGGGAGTTGAACTGGCTATTGCAGGGATGGACGGATTTAGACCGGTTAACCCTACGGTTGCAGGATTTTGCCCATCGAGAGATTGCTTTGCAAGAAACTTGGGAAAATATTCAACGGGGCTGGCGCAGAAGAGTCGAGGAAAAATATCCAGTGCAATACCTGTTGGGGCAAACCCAGTGGCGTCATTTTGTTATTAAAGTAACTGATGATGTACTAATTCCCCGGCCGGAAACGGAGTTAATAATCGACATAGTCCAACATGAGCATTCTGCTTTTCCTCCGTCTAACTGTGCTGACCATTGGGTGGATTTGGGTACGGGGAGTGGAGCCATTGCCCTAGGTTTAGCCGCCACGTTTCCCCAGGCCCTAGTCCATGCCGTGGATTGCAGCGGCTCTGCTTTGGCGATCGCCAGGGAAAATGCCCAGTTGAATCAGTTTGGCGATCGGATTCAATTTCATCAAGGTCATTGGTGGGAACCCCTGGGGCATTTACGGGGCCAGGTCCAGGGTATGGTGTCTAATCCGCCTTACATTCCCCAACGGGAATTGGCCCAGTTACAACCGGAAGTGATTAAGCATGAACCTTTATTAGCCCTAGATGGCGGCCCCGATGGTCTGCAAGCAGTGGAGCAACTCATTCGGCGATCGCCAATTTATTTAAAGCCCGGAGGTTTTTGGTTGGTGGAAATCATGGCCGGCCAGGCCCCCATGGTTGCTGAACTTTTGAGAGCCAGTGGAGCTTACCAAGATATCCAAATTCATCACGACCTAGCGGGTATTGAACGGTTTGTTTCCGCCCGCACTTTGGGTTGAATTAGGGAGATTTTGTAGTCCCCAGAAAAACTAACGTCCCCCCACCGTAATACTGTCAACCTTAATATGGGGCTGACCCACGGTGACATAAACACTGCCGCTGACGGAACCACAGAATCCCGCCGCTAAACCTAAATCCTGGGAAGACATGGAAATTTTATTCATAATCTCCGTGGCCGTGCCAATTAACGTTGCGCCCTTGAGGGGTTTAGTCAACTTGCCGTTTTCCACCAGGTAAGCTTCAGAAACCGCAAAGTTAAATTCCCCTGTGGCTCCCACGCTACCGCCCCCCATTTGCTTGCAGTAAATGCCCTTTTCGACGGAATTAAAAATGTCATCCACCGAATAGTTACCGGGGGCAATGTAGGTGTTACGCATGCGGGAAGCGGCCGCATAGGCATAGCTTTGGCGGCGACCACTGCCGGTGCGGGGATGGCCAGTGCGAATAGAACCGGTGCGATCGGCAATGAAGTTTTTCAAAATGCCATTTTCGATCAGCAAAGTGCGCTGGGTGGGCATGCCTTCATCGTCCATATCAATGGTGCCAAAGGCGTTATCTGTCAGCCCTTCATCCCAAGCAGTGAGGTTTTCATGGGCAATTTTTTCCCCTTTTTTATCGAGGAAAGGAGTAGTTTTATGTTCAATTTGGGTGGTTTCCAACAAATGACCACAGGCCTCGTGGAAAATAACCCCTCCGAATTGGTTGGCCATAATGATGGGATAATTGCCCGATTCCACGTAGTCGGCGTAGAGCATTTTCCCGGCGGATTCCGCCACTTCCTGGGCCGCAGTTTCCGCATCCCAAGTGCGTAGATAATCGGGATTACCAGTATCCCCAGAACGCTTACCAATGGAAGTGCGGTGTTCGCCATCGGCACAGAAAAGGGAAAATCCTACCGATTGGGTTAGGCGGATGTCACGGGCAAAGGTACCGTCACTAGCGGCTACCAGAACCTCCTGCCAATCGCGAAAATAGGCAGCCCGTCGGGACTGGGCATGGCTGGCGTAGCGGTCTAATTTTTGGTTGGCCCCCAGCAAAATATCGCTCATTTCCTGCATGGGGCTACAACGGTGTAACCATTGGTCCTTTTCCTTGGCTCCGGCATAGTCCCGCAACATTTCCAAGTTCAGTTCAGGTACAAAGGATTGGCCCGCCGGTAAGGTTAAGCCCAAAATTGACAAACCCTTTTCCAGCGCAGTGCGGAGGCCATTGAAAGAAATATCGTTGGTGCTAACGTAGCAGTCGCCTTTGCCTTTATAAACCCTGACACCGCAACCACTGGAGAGTCGGGGGGTGAGGCTGGTAATGGCATCGTCTTCCGCTAGGCAACTGACGTAATTGACCTTTTCGAGGAAAAATTCGACAAAGTCGGCCCCGGCGGCCCTGCCCAAACCCAGCAATGTGGATAGGGATTCCCGCCATCTACCATCGAGGCGATCGCCAGGGGTGGTGTAGTTGAGACTGGGTAAATCCTGGGAGAGGAGCAGGGTAGGGGCCATGGAGTTAGGGGTTAATTTTTACAACACGTATGTCTAAACATTCTAGCTATTCCTTTGGGACGCTGGGGCTGGGGCGTGGGATTCGATTTCGGGGCTAGGCTCCGGGTTGGTGGATTTCGGAGCCAAAAGCCTTCCACTGATAGTTTTGACCACAATGTATAAAACCGGGACGACAAACAAGCTCAGGAAAGTGGCCACCAACATCCCGCCAAATACCGCTGTACCCAATGCTTGCCGACTACCGGCCCCCGCACCAGTGGCGATCGCCAGGGGAAAAATGCCGAACAGGGTGGAAAGGGCGGTCATTAAAATGGGTCGGAGACGATCCTTCGATGCTTCCAAGGCGGCTTTAGCAATGGGATAACCCTCTGCCCGTAACTGGTTAGCAAACTCCACAATTAGAATGGCGTTTTTGCTGGAAAGACCAATCAACATCACCAAACCAATTTGGCAGTACACGTCATTGGGGAAACCCCGTAAACTTTGGGCCGTTAAAGCTCCCAAAATAGCCAGGGGGACGCTGAGCAGAATAATCACCGGGTCAATGTAGTTTTCATACTGAGCCGCCAGTACCAAAAATACAAACAGCAAACCTAAGCCAAAAATTAGGGGAGCCTGGCCCTGGGAACCCATTTCCTCCAAAGAAATACCCGACCATTGGAAATCAAACCCCGGTGGCATGACCTGTCGGGCGATCGCCGCCATGGCATTCATGGCTTGCCCCGTACTCACTCCAAAGTTAGCTGACCCCGTAATGGCGATCGAGCGGAAGAGATTGTAATGGGTAATAATTGGTGCCCCCACCCCCTGGGTCACAGTGACCAAATTAGCCATGGGAATCATGGTGCCGGACTCACTGCGAACATAAAGGCTATTAATATCCTCCGGACTACTGCGGAACTGCTCATCGGCCTGGAGGTAAACCCGATAGGTGCGGCCCTGCAGAACAAAGTCGTTCACATAGCTCGAACCCAACGCCGTTTCCATGGTTTGGAAAATTTGGTCCACCGGCACCCCCAAGCTTTTAGCCTTGTTGCGATTGACATTGACAATTAACTGGGGATTATTAGCTTGGAAAGTACTAAATACCCTGGTTAAAGCCGGATTTTGGTTGGCCGCCCCCAGGATTTCCCCCATCGTGCCCACCATGGTGTCCAGTTCACTATTCACCCGTAAATCCTGTAACTGGAAATCAAACCCACCAAATTGCCCCAAACCCCTGATAGGCGGAGGGTTAATGGGAATGATATTGGCTTCGGGAATTTGGGAAAATTTACCAAACATCTGACCGATGATGGCCTGGACCGATTGATTAGGAGCGGTTCGTTCCCCCCAAGGTTTGAGCCGGGTAAAAATAATCCCTTGGTTGGGGCTATTACCACTAAAACTAAATCCCCCCACTGCAAAGGTCGCCGTCACTTCTGGCACCGCTAGCAATTCCTTTTCCACCTGGGCCATTACCCTACTGGTGTATTGCAGGGAAACCCCCTGGGGAGCTTGGATAATGGTGATGAAATAACCCTGGTCTTCCTCCGGTAAAAAGGCAGTGGGCACAGTGACGTACAACCAAGCGGTGGCCCCAAGTAACAGAACAAATACGCCAATTACCCATGCCCGCAGATTTACTAATTTGCCCAACACATTGCCATAACCGTTTTTGATAATGTCTAGTACCCGGTTAAACCAGTTGAAAAATCCGGCAATAAAGGCTGGTGGTTCTTGGCCTTCCCGCAGTAACAAGGCGCAGAGGGAAGGGGTCAGCGTCAAGGCCAGGAAAGTAGATAGAAGAATGGAAAAAGCAATGGTGAGGGCAAATTGTTGATATAAAGCCCCCGTAGTGCCGGGAAAAAAGGCCACCGGAATAAACACCGCCATCAATACCAAAGAAGTGGCAATGACCGCCCCCGTCAGTTCCCCCATGGCCTCCTGGGCTGCCTCCTGGGGGTCTTCGTGCTTAACTTTGATAAAACGGCTAATTTGCTCCACCACAATGATGGCATCGTCCACCACCAACCCCGTTGCCAGGGTTAAGCCGAACAGGGTCAAACTGTTAATAGAAAAGTTGAAGACTTTGACAAAGGCAAAAGTACCAATTAAAGCCAGGGGAATGGTTAAAGCGGGAATTAGGGCCGATCGCCAGTCTTGCAGAAAGACCAAAATTACCAGGATTACCAGAACGACGGCAATGAGCAGGGTTTCCACCACCTCCGAGAGGGACTCCTGCACAAATTCCGTGGTATCAAAGGCAACGCTGTATTCAATACCTTCGGGAAAGTTTTGAGCCAAACGGGCCATTTCGTCTTTCACCAAACGGGCTACTTCCAACGCATTACTATCCAGCAATTGGTAAATACCTAGCCCCACCGCTTCGTCGCCCCGAAAGCGTAAAAAACTATTGTAGTTTTGGGCCCCCAATTCCACCCGACCGATATCTTTGAATCTAACTACAGAGCCGCTGGCCCCGGATTTAACAATTAAGTCCTCAAAATCTTTTACTTCTACTAATTGACTACTGGCGAGCAAGTCCAATTGATATTCTTGACCTGGGGGTGCTGGTTCTGCTCCAATTTGCCCTGCCCCCACCTGTAAATTCTGTTCCTGCAAAGCTCGACTCAGGTCCGCCATGGTCAACTGCTGGGCCGCTAATTTCATTGGATCCACCCAGAGGCGCATGGCATAGAGCCTTTCCCCAAAAATCCGCACATCCCCCACTCCTTCCAGCCGACGGATGGGATCCACCAGATAGCGATCGGCGTAGTTGCTCAAGAAAACGTTGTCGTACTCGCCATTGGGGCTAGTAATGCCGATGCCCAACAGTAGGGCGTTGGATTCTTTATTAACCCTGATCCCCGTTCTTCTCACTGCTTCCGGCAGTTGCGGTTCTGCCAGAGCCACGCGGTTTTGCACATCGACGGCGGCAATGTCCTTATTCTGGCTCCGGTCAAAGGTGACGGTGATGCTACTGGTGCCATCGTTACTGCTGGTGGAGGAAATGTACCTCATCCCCTGCACCCCGTTGATCTGCCGCTCCAAAATGTCGGTGACGGCCCTTTCCACCACTTCCGCATTGGCCCCGCTGTAGTTGGAACTAACCTGAATGGTGGTTGGGGCTACTTCCGGAAATTGGGCGATCGGTAAGCTAAAAATGCTAATCGTCCCCACCAGCAAAATGATGATGGCGCAAACGCTGGAGAAAACAGGGCGCTTAATGAAAAAATCAACGAACATGGCGGGGAAAAAGGCGATTGGTTGGCACAGACTGGCTCAATCTCCAGCCGACTCTGCCACATTGTTACATATCTTTAACAATTGCCTAACCCCACCTTGGGCTGATCTTCAGTCCCCCAGGATTACAGTTTGAGTTATTAGCCTAGGGTTGCCTTAATAACTTCGTCGGTGACAGCATCACTGATAGTTACTTGCCCGATCGCCGTGGGGAGAATGAAACGAACCTTGCCCGCTTTGACTTTTTTGTCGTGCAATAGGCTTTTCAGCAGATCATCTACTGCCAGGGTTGGGGGCATCTCCGTGGGTAATTTAGTTTTAAGCAATAATTGCCGTTGGCGATCGCCGAGGGATTGGTCACAAAGTCCTAGGTAATGGGCAATTTTGGCCGCCGCTTCCATGCCAATGGCCACTGCTTCCCCGTGGTTAATCACTCCATAGCCCGTTAGACTTTCCACCCCATGGCCGACAGTATGACCGTAGTTGAGGATGGCCCGTAATCCCCCTTCCTTTTCGTCTTGGCTGACCACATCCACTTTAGCTTGGCAGGAACGTTGGATGATTTTGGTTAATAATTCGTCCGGCAGGCGATCGATGCTAGACAAATCTTCCGCTTCTTCTAGGGCTGTGAATAATTCTGAATCCCAAATCACTCCGTATTTAATTACCTCCGCCATCCCTGCCCGAAATTCCCGTTCCGGTAGGGTTTTTAACACAACGGGGTCAATGTACACCAAGCGCGGCTGGTAAAAAGCACCAATTAAATTTTTGCCCTGGGGATGGTTCACCCCCGTTTTGCCGCCAATGGAAGCATCCACCATGGCTAGCAAGGAAGTGGGCACCTGAACAAAATTAATGCCCCGGAGCCAAGTGGCCGCCCCAAACCCCGTCATATCACCGATGACACCTCCCCCCAGGGCCAGCAGGGTGGAATTCCGTTCCAAATTGGCCTGGAAAGCGACATCGTAAAGCTCGTTAATGGAAGCCAAGGTTTTGTAGGTTTCCCCAGCGGGAATCAAATGTTGAAAAACCTCATAGCCAGCCCTTTGTAAGGCTTGGATAACCACTTCGCCGTAGTAGTCGTAAATTTCCGGATTGGACACCACCATAATTTTTTTGCCCAAACCAAGGGGAGCTAAATGGTCGGCAATTGCCGCTAATCCTCCCGGCACGATCTGCACTTGATAGGGGGACTGGGGCAGGGGAACGGGGATAGTGGTGGCCATAAGTTGCTGGTTCAATCGGTGGCGCTGGATCGTACAATAGCAAACAATTACAACGTTTTTATCAAAGCGAGGAACAAAATTATGGCCGCTGGTGTAGGCATTTTTATTGGTTATATTGCTGTTTTTACCGGGGTCACCCTTGGTCTGCTCTACGGTCTGCGGTTTGTCAAGCTGATCTAACCCATCTTCAAGGTTAACTGAGAACTGGTCTGGGTTGGGTTGCCAGGCTTTTCCCCAGGGCTGACCGAATTCTGCTTTAAACCATTGCCGGAATTTGGCACCTTAACCAGTTCTTGGGGGCAAAAACTAGTCAATTAGCAACGTTAATCAAGCACGAACTAATCCCTAGAGCTATATTTTTACTTTAAAAAATTTTAAAAAATCCATTAAGCAAAACATTTAAGCACCATTATGTTTCCCACCATCCGTCCCCGTCGCCTGCGCCAAACTGATGTTCTCCGCCGCATGGTCAGGGAAAATACCCTCACCGTCAATGATTTGATCTATCCCTTGTTTGCCGTTCCTGGTAATGCCATTGCCAAGGAAGTAGTTTCCATGCCTGGAGTGTACCAACTGTCGGTGGATAAAATTGTTGACGAAGCTAAAGAAGTACGGGATTTAGGCATTCCGGCCATTATTCTGTTTGGTATTCCCGAAGATAAGGATACCGATGCCACGGGAGCTTGGCATGATTGCGGCATTGTCCAAAAGGCGACGGAAGCGGTGAAAAAGGCGGTGCCAGATTTGGTGGTAATTGTCGATACCTGTTTGTGTGAATATACCAACCATGGCCACTGTGGCTATCTGGAAACCGGGGATTTGACCGGCCGGGTATTGAACGACCCCACCTTGGAATTGTTGAAGAAAACCGCTGTTTCCCAAGCCAATGCCGGGGCAGATATCATTGCTCCCTCTGGGATGATGGATGGTTTTGTCCAGGCTATCCGGGAAGCCTTGGATGACCATGATTTCCAAAATATTCCCATCCTTTCCTACGCGGCTAAGTATGCTTCGGCCTATTACGGCCCCTTCCGGGATGCGGCGGATTCCTCCCCCCAATTCGGCGATCGCCGGACGTACCAAATGGATCCAGGCAATAGTCGGGAAGCCTTGAAAGAGGTGGAATTGGATTTGCTAGAGGGGGCGGATATGGTGATGGTCAAACCGGCTTTGTCCTATATGGATATTATTTGGCGCATTAAGGAAATGACCAATTTACCAGTGGCGGCCTATAACGTGTCTGGGGAATATTCCATGGTGAAAGCGGCGGCCCTCAACGGTTGGATTGACGAACAAAAAGTTACCCTGGAAACCCTCACCAGTTTTAAACGGGCCGGGGCAGATTTGATTTTGACCTACCACGCTAAGGATGCGGCCCGCTGGCTACAGGGCTAGGGCCATAATCTCGGCAATGGATTAATCCCAATTTCAGAGGGCTTGGCTATGGATGGGGCGGACGAGGAAAAAGGAAAGCGATGCTTGAAGCACCTTTGTTAAGTATTTGTATTCCTGCCTATAACCGCCCTAACTGGCTCCAGCGGGGTTTGGAGTGGATCACCGTGGGTGAAGGCACTGACATAGAAATAGTAATTACCGATGAT
The DNA here is from genome assembly GCF_010222815.1 of Synechocystis sp. CACIAM 05. Classification (GTDB taxonomy): domain Bacteria; phylum Cyanobacteriota; class Cyanobacteriia; order Cyanobacteriales; family Microcystaceae; genus Synechocystis. The sequence continues at coordinate 1,552,401 of NZ_CP019225.1, forward strand.
TCCGACACTGATCAGGGCCAGGTGATTGCCACTTGGTTCATGGTGGATATCAAAATTTGGGACAATATACCCAGACCATAATGGATTTGTGTTTGGAAAAATATTCTAGAGCGGGACAGAAATAGTCAGAAGAAAACGTTAAGCCTTCCCTTGTAAAAGTCGCTCATAGATATCCATAGTTTGTTGATAATTTACCTCGGGGGTATAGTTTCGTTGGTATGTCAGACGAGAATTCTCGCCCATTTCTGCAATCTCTAGGGGGTGTGTGCCAGCCCATTCTAAGCGTTCGACCCAGGCATCAATATTGCTGTGGGGCACCAGAAAACCCGTTGTTTGATCTTTAACCAGTTCAGCGAGGGCACCTAAGTCAGAGACAATCGCAGCCCGGCCACAAGCAAAGGCTTCAATGACAACTCGCCCAAACGTTTCGTACCATTGCGAAGGAACGAGAACGGTGGTAGCAGCTTGAATAGCAGTAACTACCTGTTCTTTGGTTTGATGACCCAGAAAAATTACGTTTGTTAAGTTGCGCTCATGGGTAAATGTCACCAGTTCTGCTTTTTGGAGGCCATCACCAACAATATTAAGCTGCCATTCGGGTTGATTCAGTTTTTCCCAAGCTTTCAATAAAGTCATCACACCTTTTTCCAATGAAAGGCGACCGATGAATAGAAATGTTGGTCTTTGGGGCAATGCTGGAATTGTTTGATTGGGTAGGGGATCGGCAGTAACGTTTGGTTTGACATAAAGGCGATCGCCTGGAATTCCTATCTCGACGAGTTTATTAGCAGCGAAGTTACTAGGGGTAATAAACGCATCGACATCCTTTTGCCATGTTTTGCGCCAACGATTGACTGTGATCATATTCCAAACCGCCAAAGAGCCAGGTAAGGATCCTCGGTAGCAGCGATAGACAACGCCACGCCATGGATTTTTGCCAATGCAGGCTTCACAAATAGTCTCATTATGATAAAGATAGCCATTAAGACAGCCGAGACGGAAATTACGCAAGTGCTGAACCGTGGGAATATTTAGGGATCTGGCTGCTTTATGGACGGAAGGGGAAAAGAGGGGGAAAAAGTTTTGAACGTGGAGAATATCAGGTCTAATGGTTTTTAATTTTAATTTTAGATTTTTGGTCTGTTGAGAATTCCAGGCAGTGGTGAAAAAGAGTTGATATTTATCAAGAAACCTAAATCCTTTAATGCGATTGTTATGTTCTTCTAAATAGTTTACTTGATGTCCAAATTGTTTAAGGATAGCTATTTCTGCTTGCGTAGACGCATCTTCTCCACCAGCATACTGGTATCGGTTATGCAGCATTACAACATGCATGGCTTGCTGAGCTTGATGAAATGTCATTAGTTACAAGCGGAACTATAGAAATAGAAGATTTATGTTTCATGAAAAACTTTTTTTTGCTGAGCTTCTATGATGGCTTGAAGCATCTTTTTGGCGAGCTTTTCCCTTGTATACCGGCTTAGAACTTCTTTAGAGGGCGAGTAAACAATGTGCTCTTGATTTAGGATATTATCTATATATTGACTGATATTTTCAGGAGAATTTCCTATGAAGATGCCAGTCCCAGATTCACAAACAAGTCTAGCAGCAGCAGTTTTCGAGCTTTTTCCTAGTACTAAAATAGGGACTCCTGCATACATATATTCGAAAATTTTTCCTGTCAAAATACCTTCATATGAAATATCTTCCCAGTCAAAGAAAAGTAACCCATTGACACTGCGTTGAATTGTTAAAATTTCTTGGTGACTTAGAGCTTTTGGAATTTTTACAAAAGAACAAAGACTATATTTTTGTATTTGTTTGGCAACATCTCCTAGCTGAAAGCCATAAAATAAAACTTCTAGTTCTTTTTGTAGTCCATCTCTCTTTTGATTTAGCAAATAGAGTGCTTTTAAAAAAGGCTCTGTATTTTGCTGGCTCCTGCGAATTGTTCCAGTATATATGAGTCTTATTTTAGCATCTTTAGGGAATGCTTTTTGCTCTAAAGATAGCACTTCTTCAATATCAAAACCATTTTCTATGGTAAATACATGTTTTCCAAATTGAGTGTTTAATTTTTTGTTTAGTGGATCTGAAACTGTTGTAAGAAAGTCTGCTTGAGAGATAAAAAAACTTTCGATCAATTTTTGCAGTACTGAAAATGGAAACTTCGTCCCAAGATAATGAGTCTGAGACCATAAATCTCGATAATCAGCTACCCAAAAAATATCCAGCTTCCTTTTGGTAATGCCTGCAATGATATGTGGTGCTGGTGGACCATGAGTGCTAACAACACAATCAAATTTCCATTCTTGATACAATTCTTGTACTTCCTTTAGGGCCGGTTTTATCCACAAATTTCTAATGCTCAATAAAGACCCTATCCCAATTGAAGCTCGAATAATTTTTGATATTCTTTTCAAATTCTCTATGCAATCAGACTTTGCACTTTTACTAGAAGTGAACAGAAAATCATTTTCTTGCCCAAAACTTTTTTTTGCCTTTAAAAAATCAGGCAAATACTCTATCTCTTTAATTTCAACGTTACTTAATTGAGAGTAATCAAAGTTTTTATTTAGAAATCCATCAATTGGTTCTTTTTGTGTAGTGATGACTTTTACGTCATGTCCCATGCGATTCCAATACTTTGCCCAAGAATAGGGACGTTGAGCACCAATAGTATTGAGCGGTGGAAATTCATGGGTGATAATGAGGATTTTCATATACTGTTAATTTATCCGAAGAAATAGTAGATGATAAGTCGAGTCGCTTTTTTTAACCATAGGGTTTATCTGCATTTGTAGGGTGACGCTGTCTTGAATCACTATTATAGTTGTTCTTGTTTGGTAACTTGATTAATAATGGTAACGGGAACCTGAGATTTCCATTTCCTCGAAAAAGATAGCAGACATATTGTCATCATAATGTTGTCCGGTGTGGACAAGGACTTCCTCTAGGTTGGATGTGTTTTGAATGAGGCGGGAAATAGTGGCAGCTTTAATAAATTGGGGACACACACCAATAATAGCGCCAATTTTCATAACTAAATACATGGATTATTAACGCTGAAGAACTCTTTTAATTAAAGCAAAGTCTTCACGACCAATAACAATAGGTTTCCACCATTTATTTTGACTACATTTACTATACAAATACAATTTTGTCATAGTATTACTAGAGTAAGAAAGTGTTGTTGCAACTGCTGCCCCATTAATTCCAAGCCTTGGAATAAGAATTATATTTGCAATAGCATTGACTGTCACTATTATTAAAGCCGTATACATATTCAGTTCTGGTTTACCTCGCGCAGCAAGGTCATTGGCAAGAATTCTAGAAAAACTACCGCAAACGATTCCTGGTAAAAGTAATAATAGTACCAAGCTGGCTTTAAAATACTCTTCCCCAAAAAGTATCTTAATAAAAAATTCAGAGGTAAAAGCAATAAAAATAGAAAACAAAAATGTTACTAGTAAAACCCAGCGAGCAATAATAGGAGTTAGAGCACGGCGCTTGATTTCATCTTCATGAAGTTCGGATAGCCGGGGGAGAAGAACAGTACTAACAGCTCCGGAAAATATCCATAAACGTTCTGCAATCTGAACGGCAATAACATAAATCCCTGTTGCAACTGGATCAAGAAAAAAATTAACTAAAAAGATGTCAAGCCTATAATTTAAAAATGCCAAAATATTACTGAGATGAGCTTTCCATCCGTAACTTAGACTCTTTTTAGTTTGTTCTTTAAGAGCCATTACAGAATCTTTGTCTGCCAAGTATGGCCGCAAAAAATAAATCGTGAGAAAGAGACTAGATATTTGAGATAATCCATATCCAATTACTGCTCCTAAAACATTAAGTTTCAACAACCAAATTATAACTAAAATAAAAATAAAGTTTATTATAGGAGTGATGATCAAAATTTTATTAAAGCGATCAAAATCTTGAATTCCCTGAAGTAGACTCAAAGAAAAAGATTGTATTAGGCTGACTGGAAATACAATCAAGGAAACCCATAGTAGTAAATTAGGGACTTTTGGAAAGAGATAATCTCCCAAGAAGAAAATTATCAATATTCCAGAAAATAAACCTAATAAAGATATCATTCCAGACAACAGTAAATTTAAGTAAAATGCATCTTTTAGAGATATTTCATTTCGACTAATAAAATAAACATTTGCTGGTGCAATCCCTAAATTCAAAAAGCTTGTTAATAGCGTGGGAAGTAAAATAGCTAAAGCATATAAACCATTTCCCTCTGGGCCTAAGGTTCGGGCTAAAAAAACACTTAAACCCAAACTAATAACTATACTAATCAGTTGACGAAAAAATGTGAATATAATATTTCGAGATAAGTTTGTCAATTTAAAATCCATAAATCGCAATATTTTATAGATATAATCCCAAAAAACAGTTATTTACTTTGCTAAGTTATACATAAATAAACCATAATTGATTTCGGCATTATATTTCCTGAACCAATCTTTTTTACTTTTTATGCGCTTATCTCGTTTTTTATGATTATCGACAATAAAACTTTGTAGAGATTTGGCAATAGTTTCAGCTGTAGGATTTGCTGGCAATAAAATACCATTGTTATTATTAACTATTTCTGGTGTTCCTCCGACAGAAGTTGCTATTACTGGAATTCCATAGCTTTGAGCTTCCATTATTGAGACTGGTATTCCTTCAGATTCACTGAGATTTATAAAAACATCTACTGACTTTGTTCTATAAAATTCAAGTATTTGGTGATTTTCAATTTGTCCGCTAAAATAAGTTTTAATAGACGATGGCAATTTATTTTTTGCATGTAACTCGACACTACTACGCAATACTCCATCACCAAAGTGATACCATTCAATTAACAGATTAGGATGTAGTTGGCACAAGAATGATATCCCGTCGATAATTAGTTCAACTCGTTTAACTGGCACAATAAAAGAGCATGAAACTATTCTAAAAATTTGCTCATTAGGATAAGGATTAATTGATTTAGGATCATTAACTCCCAATCTAAATAATCGATACTTATAAGTTAAATTTGGGTATTTATATTCCAAGTATTTTTTGCCATGTTCAGAGATGCAAAATAAAGTATCCAGAGATTTAATTGTAAGAGGACGAAGAGGAATATACTTTGTTTCCTGTTTTTCTTCATATAAATCAAATCTATGAGCTCTTGAGACAAATTTAATTTCTGGATATACTTTTTTAATAAAAAATGCCGATAAAGATTGATGAGTCAACCAATATGTATATACGACAGTGGATTTGGGATTAATCTCCTGTTGCTCTATGTATCTAGCGAGCCATTGATAAGTTCTATTAGCTTCTCCTACGTATATAACTAATTGTTTTAAAGCTGTTACTTGAAAAATAGATAGTAGTCGATGTGTAATTTCTTTGTAAAAAAGAAAACAAGTAAGAGCATTAAAAAAAATATTAATCTTCCACCTTATTTTGTTGCTTTTTTTTATGGCTAATTCCTTTGCGATTATTGTTTTTTTGTTAAGATTCCGTTTTTTATTGCCAGGAATAAAGGAAGGAACAATATATACATTTTTGAAGTTGGATTCGATATATTTGATTTCTGTTTCTAAAAATTGCTCTCCAGAGCCGTAGGGAAAAGATGATGTAAATAAAATAACTGTGTCTCTTGATGAAATTTTCATGATAATCAAGTCATATTTCTAATTATTGATGCGACTTTATCCTTAAATTTTGAATGTTCAATTCTCAATGGTATTACAATAAGAAAGCAACTAGATTGAGATAATGCTTGCAGTGCTAATTCTCGCCAGCGTATTAGTATGTTTTGCAAACTAGTATATGGCTCTTTATCTTGTAAATAAGAGTTGAATTGATGCCACAAAATATGGTTATTGAAAATATTATATTCAGCTTCAATAATGGGTAGACTCATATGAACTGCAACTTCATGACTGATTTTGCTCACTTGTATCTCGTCTTGTTCAGCTCTAGCTAAAATTAGATATTTTTTAACCAATCCACCCTCTTGACTAAATGAGTCATATAATTTTTCAGGAGAAATCCTTCTTCGAACTTTATTTTTTCCTCGTTTTTGATTTAGAGCCCAGTGCAATCTATTTGTCAAACTGGAATTCAAAAATAGTTTCTTAGTTAATTTATCGTTGTTTTCTAGATTATAGGCATATATTTTAGGATAAGCCAAATTAGACCATATCCATCCGTTTTGGGAAGCAACACAAATATCATCAGATACAAATTGAAATCCATGTTTCAAACATAGCTCTAACTCCAAAGATGTTTTTCCTACTCCTCCAGTCCCTCCAATTAATATGACATCACTTTTTGAAGATTTTAAAGCTGAGGCATGGAGTAAGAACTGATTCGTTTGGAAATAAACTGAAGGAATTAAAACTAATTCATGAAAAATTTGACCAATGCTTTCTTCAACCGAACAATACTGAATGCTTCTAAGTTTTTGAATATATTTTTTTATCTTTGATGAGCTAGGTTTGATGATGAAATTTATTCTTTTTAGATTTTTGTTATCAAACAGAAACTCAACCTGAGATGAACCAAAATTTGCAATGAATCCGTTATCCAATTCTTGGTGAATAGAAGGATTGGTAAAACCTTGATTAACATAGTACTGGTGTGATTGACAAAAAATGTCTAAGTCTGGATTTTTGTCTTGTGCTATGATTGGATATAGCGACAGTTCTTTTTGCAAAACTGAGCTACCAAATGAATTGTCAAAATTGACACGAATTAGTTTTCCAAAAATGTCATAAATTTTACTTGTCATTTTTATGATTGTTGTGAATTGAATGATATTTGCGAAACTTTGTTGTGACGAATCTTTAATGGAATAGATTGGCTTCAGGTAATTTTTTAAAATTTTAAAAATTTGAATTTACGCTTAAATAACTAAAATAGGTTTGCTTTTTTTATACAACTATTAAGATATATCAATCATACAAATTAAATTACTCTCTCAACATTAGCTGTTGATATTTGCTTATATATGATTCCTTGGGAATCCACTGCCCAACCAATCGTATCAAACTCTAACACATCCCCATAGGCACTCATCCACCCAACCAAACGTGCCGGAACCCCAGCCACCATTCCATAGGCCGGAACGTCTTTCGTGACTACGGCCCCTGCCGCCACAAAAGCACATTCATGGAGCGTCACCCCACACACAATCGTTGCATTTGCCCCAATACTTGCGCCTCGTTTTATTACAGTTAAACCATAGTCATCACTCGTATTGCGCGGAAACTCAGACCGGGGCGTTTTCACATTCGTAAAGACCATGCTGGGGCCACAGAACACATAGTCCTCCAAAATAACCCCCTCATAAAGAGACACATTATTCTGAATCTTACAACCGTTGCCGATCGCCACTCGATTCGCCACAAACACATTTTGCCCCAGGGAACAATCCCGGCCAATCTTTGCTCCACCCATCACATGGGAAAAATGCCAAATTTTTGTGCCTGCGCCAATCTCTGCACCAGGGTCAATATAAGCTGACTCATGGGCAAAATAATCACTGATTTTTTCTTGTTGTTCGTTCATATTTAGTTCATAAGCTGGTCTAAAGCGGCTGCCAGAATTTCATTTTTGTTCACCTGGGCCTCTAGCTCCACAGCCGAATACTTACCCTCAAAAGCCTCTAGGGCCGCCTTCCGGATCGCCGTATCAAAAGCATCCTCCAAAATTTCCTCTAACTCCGCTCGATTCGCATAAACGCCTCCAGCCTTACGCCGCTTGTTCGTCCGTTGAATAGCCTTTGCCGCATTATAAATCAAAAAATCCCAAGAGCGGGTCGTCCGATCTTCCGCCGCCTGTTTAATCAGATGCAGGAGCAAAATCACCCCATAAATATAAATTTTATTAAGCTTGTCCTCCTTCGACATTTCCTCCATTTCCTCGATGAGCGCGAGGGCATCCCGATAATTTTCCGTTTCGATATATTGCCGTAACATTGTCAGCTCTTCCATGGGATTTCCCCCTCCAAATCATGCTGAACCTGCTCTAATATGTTAACCACTGCCACCCCATTCCAACCATCGGAGCGGGGGGGGTGTCGCTGTTCAATGCAGTCGAGAAAATGTTGGCATTCTTGCCGTAGCGGTGGGGGACTGTCAAATTTCGCTAACCAACTGCCCCGATCCTGATTTTGCAGAGCCTGATCCACCGTTTTTTGGTAAACCGTCACCTGACCAGACACCTCCTCATAGACCAGCATCTCCTGGGAACCAATCACCGTTGTTTTCCGTTCCAGTAAAGGCGCATACCAAGAACAGTGAATATGGGCGGTTTGTCCCCCGGCAAAAGTTAAGGCCACATCTACATCATCCGCCACCCTGGGTTGGAGCATTGCCCGTCCCGCCGCCTTCACCTGTTTTAACTTAGGCTGTCCGAGTAATTCCAAGACCACAGAAACATCATGGGGTGCAAACGACCACCAGACATTTTCCTCGCGCCTGACCCGTCCCAACTTAGTTCGCCGTGTTGACACATGCAGAACTTTCCCTGCTTTACCCATCGCCAAGTAGTTTCGCATCCAGGCGATCGCCCCTTGATAGAGCAACAAGTGACCAACCATCAAGATCCGCCCCTGCTGATCCGCATACTCTGCCAATGCCTGAGCCTCAGACGCTTTAAGGGTCATCGGCTTTTCCACAAAAACATCTTTCCCCGCCTCTAAGACCGCCAGAGCTAAGGAATAGTGGGTTGGTGCGGGAGTCGCAATGACAATCCCTTGGGCTTCACTGCCCAGAGCTTTTTGAAAATCCGCATAAACTTCTAAATCAGGATATTGCTGGACAACTTTTTCTCGAAGCTCCGTAGACAATTCGACAACTCCAGCCAATGCTCCCAACTCATAAAAATTTTGGACGAGGTTTTTGCCCCAGTGGCCAGCCCCAACAACGATCACTCGACTCATAACAACGTCACCTTATCTTTGTCACAGTTCAAATGGCGCGTCACTCCCCGCGTATCCAGCACTGCCTGGGCCTGCTTGACCACATTGCCATAATCCAATTGGCTATGATCCGTCGTAATTACCACCAAATCAACTGCCTGAAGCAACTCATCCGTGAGATTAACCGAGGTAAACCCCTGGCCATTCACCTCAATTTCTGGCACATAGGGATCATGAAAAAGGAGACTTACTCCATCTTGGGCAAGCCGCTCCATCAAGGCGATCGCCGGTGATTCTCGACAATCCCCCAAATCTTTTTTGTAAGCCACCCCCAAAATTAAGACCTGAGATTTTGAGGGCGCTACCCCAACCCGATTCAAAATCCGCCAAATTTTGTCCGTCACAAACTCCGGCATCCGACGGTTAATTTCTCCGGCTAAGGCAATAAAATGGGTTTCAAAATTATATTCTTTCGCTTTCCACTCCAGATAATGGGGATCAATCGGAATACAGTGACCACCGACCCCAGGCCCCGGATAAAATGGCATCATCCCAAAGGGTTTTGTATTGGCCGCATCCAGCACTTCCCACACATCAATTCCGAGGCGATCGCACAACATTGCCAACTCATTCACAAGGGCAATATTCACCGCCCGAAACGTATTCTCAAAGACTTTGACCAACTCTGCGGCCTTAGCACTGGTCACCGGCACCACATGATCGATAGTTTGGGAGTAAAACAACATCGCCGCCTCTAAAGAGTTAGGATCAGAAGCCCCTACCACCTTATTTGTATTTTTAGTGGTGTAGCGCTTATTGCCTGGATCGACCCGCTCCGGTGAGTGGGCCAGAAAAAAATCTTTCCCTTGTCGCAAACCACTAATCCCTTCCAAAAGGGGGCCCATTACCTCATCCGTTGTCCCTGGATAGGTCGTGGACTCAAGGGTAACCAGTTGTCCTGGCTTTAAATGTTCAGCAATTTGTTGGGTCACACTTTCTATATAGGACAGATTCGGCGTGAGATTTTGAGTTAATGGTGTTGGCACACAAATGACGACCACATCTAGATCTGGAATCGCCGTAAAATTTTCGACGGCCCTAAGGCGACCACTTTTAACAAGTTGCTGTAACGCCTCATCCTCTACGTCAGGAATATAATTTTCAGCGGCGTTGATTTTGGCTGTTCGTGCGGGATTTTGTTCAATCCCGATAACATGAAAACCGACTTTAGCCTTCTCAACCGCAAAGGGTAAACCAACATAGCCAAGTCCGACAACACCAACTGTTGCGGTACGCCCAATAATTTTTTTTTTCAATTGAGCAAGAATCAGAGAATTTGCTGTGACCACGGCTAAAATTTATTTCTTCTAAGATAGTTGGGGCGTTAGTTATTTCATCTACATGCAATATAACTAATTCAATTAATAAATGGATATCATCATAGACTAAAATAAGTTTTTGCGAGACTTGTAGCTTTTATGGCCGTCTCGGCTTTGATTCTAAACATATATACTTTGCCAATTTTCCACCCAGATCATTACGTCCGACATAGGAATCCCAATCGAGAACCGACACCTAACAGTGTACCCAATCCTTCCCTAAAGGCGATCGATCGTCATAAACTGTTACTCTAGACTGGCTAATAGAACAAGTGGATGATGGTCTCAATCTAAACATTTGTCTATACCAGCTTATTTTTTATCTCCTCATATCGAGGAAACTTTTGATCAGCCGACATTAAATAGGCATCAAAAAATATTGCGGTAGCAATAATCAGACGATCATGGGGATCTCGATGGTGCTCTGGCAGTTCAACCGCAATTTCAGCAATTTTGGGAGTAATAGGAAGCAATAAAATAGCCGATCCTACGAGAGCTTTTTCAAACCATTCTGTTTTATTTTGAGGCAAGATAATCCGGTTATTATGGTTAAGCCAAGCCACCTCAAAGCAGCTGATAGCAGTGACAGCAAGATCGCTATGTTGTTCTAACATATCTAGTCTTCTCTTTCCCAATAAATCAAAATTTCCATTAACCCACCAAAGCCAAATATGAGTATCCATCACAATCATTGCAAAATTTCCCAATCCTGTTCGGGGACACTATCAAAAACATTACCAACTATTTGGACTTGGCCTACCAAATCAGGATGAGGTTGATTAACTAAAGAATCTAATTTATTAATATCTTCAACAACCAGAAAAATACTTTCTATCCTTTTATTTGGAGGAAGCTTAGGAGGATTTTTTATGTTTCCCAGTTCGTCAGTTTCTAAAATGATATGTTGAGATTGCATAGTCTTTTGCCTATAAAAAATGAATATTCTCCAGGCTGGTTAGTTCAGGATTAAACCCCGTACCCACTTCATAATAAACTCGCCACCCGGCCATGGAGCTCAACCCTACCCGTGGTAGGTTCCGTAATGCGGCTCAAGATTTTCAGTAACGTCGATTTCCCTGCCCCGTTACGACCAATGATGCCGACGCATTCCCCCCGCTTCACCTCAAAAGATACATCCTTCAACGCCCAAAATTCTTCTTGGGTTGGACGGCGATCGCCTTTGTCCCGGCCCGTAAACCGCTTTACCAGGGACTTGGCCCCATCTGCTAGCACATCCCGCAACGCGACATAATTGGACCGTCCTTCTGCTTGGTGGCCAATCATGTACTTTTTGCCTAAATTTTCCACCCGGATCATCACGTCCGACATAGGAATCCTAATCCAAAACCGACACTCATCAGCTTACCCAACAAACCCCCAACCCTTAACACTCGTAACAAACCGTTACTTGATTGACCGAAATACGGTTAATGCTATCGGTAATGATAACGACAATTGACAACACGAATGAAATCATCGGTAACTTCGTAAACTAGGCGATGCTCTTTGCCTGCGGATCTAAAACAACTTCCTTCATAGTCCTAAGTCATTTTTTACTTTTGTCCACGATGTAGCTTGATCAATTGATCGACTAGCGGCAGTTAATAACTTTTCAGCATTAACAGGGTTACTCAACAGATAAACAGTTTCCATCAAACTACGGTAATCTTGCTCAGATATAATAACAGCTCGTAAAGAATTCGGAAGCTCTAGACAGAGAGGCTCTTGCTCATTACCTATTTTTTCTACCAAAGTGGGCAGTTTTTCAGAGAATTGTTGATAATTAATGGTTTCCATTTTTAATCCTTGTAAATATTGATCAAATTTGCTACTTAATTTATCTTATTTCATCAATTGGAGAGGAGGGAACTATTTTGGCGATCGCCTTTTTCCCGGCCCATAAACCGCTTTACCAGGGACTTGGCCCCATCTGTCAGTACATCCCGCAACAACCCATAATTGGACCGTCCTTCTGCTTGGTGGCCAATCATGTACTTTTTGCCTAAATTTTCTACCCGGATCATCACGTCCGACATAGGAATTCTAATTTAGAGCCGACAATCATTAGCTTACCCAACAAACTCCCAACCCTTAACACTCGCAACAAACCGTTACCCTAAACCAGTTAGATAATTTGCTAAATCTGCCATTACCGTAAAATTAAACAACGTCTCCCCCAAATATGTCACCGGTGACCAACACAGCGTGTCGCCGCACAGTTATATAAGGAGTTTGGTTATGCCAGGAGGCGGACTTGAACCGCCGACACGAGGATTTTCAGAACTCGTACATAAATTATAAGAATCTATATTTATTGGGGCTTTCAGCGTTTTTACTCTGAGAGCTTTTAGCATTTATGGCAGTTTTATGGCAGATTTTAGGACAAGCCGTTCTAAGTTTTGCGAGGAATTTTGCCCCATGCCCAAGAAAATTACCCCACTGAATAACAACGGGGCCATCTTGCTCCGGTGGTCATTTCAGAAAAAACGCTATGCCCTAACCCCGGTTCCTGGGGGACGGTTTGATAGTGCCCTCGACCTGAAGCGGGCGGAAGCCGTGGCCAATTTAATCAGTGCCGATATTGCCATGGGCCAATTTGACCCAACCTTGGCCAAGTATGGGGGAAGCTTGCACAAAACCCAGTTGGCGATCGACGATGCCCAGGCCAGATTGGCGGAATTACGACAGCAACGCTCGGAGGCAGATTTAAGGGAGCTGTGGCAAAAGTACAAGGCTTTCAAGGCTCCCCAGTTGGCCCCCACCACGCTCAAGATTGACTACGGACGACGGATGAATTTCTTGGACAAGCTGGAAGATTCCCGGTTATCCCAAGCGATCGCCATTCGGGATTGGATTGTGGCTAACACCACGACGGAACAGGCCAAGAAGATTCTGCAAAATCTCAATGCTTGCTGTGAGTGGGCGGTGAAGTCTGAGCTAATTGAGATTAATCCTTTCCAGGGCATGGCGGGGGAAATTCACGTTAAGCATGACGAGGAAGACATTAACCCATTCAATCCCCTGGAAAAGGAGGCAATCATTCAGGGTTTTTACTCCAGTCCCCACTATGGGCATTATGGGCGGTTGGTGGATTTCCTTTTTGCCACTGGTTGCCGGCCCTCGGAGGCAATACCGCTGGAATGGGGAGATTTACGGGGCAATAAGTTGACTTTCCAACGGACTTACAGCGATGGGGAGCTTTCCTCCCGGCTCAAGACTCAAAAAAAACGGACGATCATCCTCAATGAAAGGGCGATCGCCGCTGTGGGGTGTTCTATAAGTACTGCTCTTATTTTTCCATCACCGGAAGGGAAGCTTATAGATTGGCACAATTTTGCTAACCGTGCCTGGCCACAGGTGCTTGGACAATTCCCAGAGATAGAATACCGAAACCCCAAGCAAACCCGCCACACTTTCATCACTGAACGGATTTTGGCGGGGGATTCCCCGGCGGATGTGAGCCGTTATGTTGGTAACTCACCGGGGACTATTTACCGCAATTACCTGGGGGCTAGTCGGAGCTATTCACCGGACTGATCAAGAAAATACTTATTTCGCCAGTTTGTTAAGACAGATATTGCTGATTTGTAGTCTTCTTCACTGTAGCCTTGCGACCGAGCTTCATCTGACAAATACTTTTCTTGTGCAAACTCTATGATTTCTTGATCTGAAACACTGCCTGCCATTTCAGCAAAAGCTTCAAGTAAGACAGGATTTGCAAATCCATAAACTTCTGCACAATGAATCAATTCGAGGATGTCGGATAAATCAACGTTAATTGTTTTCATAATTACCTGGGGGCTAGTCGGAGCTATTCACCGGATTAATCTGTTTGGCCAGTCTGGCTTCCTCAATAGATGCGGCAACCACCATTAAGAGAATATCAAGTACTTCCAACTCATCTTGATTTTCTAGAAGGTTGGCGATCTTCGCTACAAACTGCGGATCTGATTTTCCCTCGTGAAGCATTTGGGCACATTTAATCAAAAGGTAGGGCGATCGCCCTAAGAATTTGTCAACGCTCGGGGAATTGTCCATTTTCATCAGTTCCAACTCTCCATGTAATTGATTAAATCAAGCTGTTCTGACTCTTCAAGTTGCATAAAGCCAGCTTTACCATATCTTTCATGGCAAATACGCTTCATTTCTGCTTCATCCCACTTTAAGCGAGCCATTTCAGCTTTTATTGCCCTTCCAATCACCTTTTGAACGTCGGTTAATTCCACTTTTTTCCCGTTGGAAACTTCTGGTGAGGTATAAACCCCCTCAAATTGCTTCAACTGCTTCAACCTTGCTTCCTGAGAGACTTCTGAGGTTGTAACTGCTTCAACATTTGCTTCAACCACTGCTTCAACCATTTCTAACTGCTTTATTTCTTCTTTTTCTTCTTCTTTATTTTGTTGAAGAGAGTTGAAGGAAGTTGAAGAAGAGGTTGAAGCTGTAACCCCTACAGAATAAGAGGTTGAAGCAGTTGAAGCAGTTTTATCTAGTTTGAGTCCAGCAAGATAAAAAGCACCGGTACGAGAATTTTTCATCGTCTCCCGTTGCTTGGTGATTTTCGGGAATAATTGACTAAAAGCATCGAAAATTTGGTTAGCTCCCTTGATTGGACGGTCAAAACGTTTTAATTGCTCGTGCCAGATTAATTTAGGTCGTCCTTTGTCCGTCTCAGGCTGAATTACTTCTAACGTTCCATTGGCTTCATACCATTCACGCAGTATCAACCACAGATCAGATATGTAAATTTTTTCGCCTTGGGCTTCGACAATGCCCATTTCCTCCACAAATTCCCAGAGGTGATTGGATTTTTTGCGAATTTCATGGAAGTAATGATCCAGCCCTTCATAGGGGATGCCATCTTTGGCGATCGCCGGAATTTCGGCAAGGACACGATTCAGGAAGGCGGGGGAAACATTTTCTTCCACCCATTGGGGGTCATATTTAAAGCGGGGGTCAGCTTGCATTTCCCGGTCGTCATCAGGGTTGGGATTGCGCTTAAAGGATTTCTGGAAGCGAATCACACAAAACCGTGAGGTCATGGCATTCAGGGAACCATCCATGCGGGGGGCTTCGTTGACGTTGAAGAAAAAGACCGCATTGGGGCGGATTGTGCGCTCATCCCTGCCCTTGGGGTTGATTTTGACCTGTTCCCCAGATATGAGCCGGAATAGGGATTTTAGTTTTTCCACCTTGTATTGGTCGCTGTTTTCCGATGCCCAGCTCACTAGGGCCCCGTCCAAATCTGCTAGGCCACCGATTTGGCCTTGCTCAAATTGGTAGAAATTGTTCAGGGCAGTATCCACCATGAATTGGCCAAAAATCTGTTCAACCACTAACCGCAGGGAGTCCTTACCGTTTTCCCCGACCCCTTCTAGGAATAAAGCCCGGGGGCGGCCGGTGAAGCGGCGGAAATTTTCCAGGTCAAACGCCAGGGCCACGGATCGCAGGAAAATGGTCTGCTCTGCCGGCGAGATACAACTCAGAAGGCGATCGCAGTTTTCGGGGTTGGCGTTGGGGTCATATTTGACGGGGGAGCAATAGGTATAGAAAACTTTGGGGCTGTGGGGTTCTATCACCGGCTTTGGTTTTGCCCCATCCCATTGGATAATCAGCCGACCATTGGCCAGGTTTATCCCCGGTGGATTAATTAGCTCATCTTTGACCCGTTTGCGCTTGAGCGTCCATTCATAAGCCCCATTGATGGAAGTGGGGGATAGATGGGCGGCCACCCATTTCCCATACTTCCCCTTCACTGGATTTTGATAAGCCCATTCAATTAAAAGGGCTTCGGCTTCGGCACGGCTAAATTTTTCGTAGTATTGCCCGTTGTAGCGGTAAAGGGACAGCTTCGATTCATCCCCAAAGCTGATATATTCCGCATCCGAAAAGCAGTCAAGGTAAGCTTTTTCTTTCCAAGAAACAGCCGGATCTTTGTAGGATTCCCCTTTGCCTTCCTGGCCCGGTATGCCCTCGTCATCATCGTAATATTCGCTGGGTTCCTGCAATGGGGCTGACGTTGAAACCTCGATTTTTTTGGCTTCTGATTTCATTGCATCCCGCCACCATTGGGGATAATCCCAGCCAATAGCCCTGGCATGGTGAACCAGAGTGCCAATTCCAAAATCACCCTTGCTGCTGGGAATAATTTGTTGCCAGTTCCGCTCTGGGGAGTGGGCGGCCATCATCATGATTGCTTCCGGCTCGCTGAAAATATTTTTCAGGGCCACGGCAATTTCTCTATATTCTGCGTAGGTTCCGCTACCGTTAACCGTGGGCGGTAAACATTCGAGAATTTCCAGGGCCAGAGCCTTATCCCTTTCCAAATCCTCAAGGGGGGCGGCGATCGCCTTTTTACTTGGTTTGGATTTTGACTTTTGTGGGGGCAGTGGGAAATGGTCTGTCAAATTTGGTACCCGCATTGATGAGGATGCCAAAGCTTGCTCAATTTCTGCTTGGCTATAGCGGTGATCGGTGGGGTTGATCAGCTCACACTTAACCGGCTCTTCCCCTGGTTTGATATGCCAACCCCCGGCAACTCGCAAAATCCGACTAGGATTTTTCAGCGTGCGATCAGCATCCAAGAGATTTAGTAAATTGGACTGAAGAATTTTCCAGTCTTCCACTGAGATGGGTTCACTCAAAACCCAATAACAATGGATAGATTTTCTGGTTCTAACCTGAAAAGTAGGCTCCAAAAATCCCTTGTTTTCCCATAGCTCTTCCTGTTCTTCTAAGCTCCTATCGTCCCATTCGGCAAAGAACGCTCTACAGGTGGAAATTTCCTTATCTGTTTGTCCTCCACCATTGACTACAAAATACAGTCCTTTATTGGCATTTTGTTCCTGTAAAATATTTGGTAAAGTCCTCTGCTTTTTCACGGCAGAACCCTTGCCACCCTTGGGTGGAAACTCCCGATAGTAGATAGTATCTCCGTCGTTATAACCTAATGCTTTGAGTTGCAAATAATGTTGTGTAGTATCGATTTGCATGGTATAATTATCGCCAAGTGAAGTGTACGGTAAAAGATTCCAAAACCAGCAGTGCAAAACGGTGGTTTATAGGGAAGGGAAGGCGTTAAACCCTCCCTTTTTTTTTTGTCTTATTGTTCTAAAAATTTGGTCCAAGCTTCAATCAGCTTTGCTCCCATTTCGTTGTCGATATAAAGCATTCCCTCGTTAAGGAAATCTACTCGTACTGAATCCTTAAAAAAATCTTGCTGGATAACAACAATACGAGAAAGGTCAATTAATATCCTTTCCTCGTCTGTTTGTTCTTTAAAAAGTCTTCCCTTCATTCCCCTACCTCCCCCACCAAATGGGCATTGTGAGCTGCATCAGCCAGATAGGTATCAATTAACAGGGCTGATTTGATGAGGGGAAAACTTGGTATGCCATTGGGAATGAATTCCCCAGCGTGGTAACTGGCATACTTGGCCGTTTGGTGGACTGACCAGGCCCGCTCCAGGCGTTGAGCTTCTGTCAAATCGATATACACCGTTTCCCCATCCACCAAGTCAACCGAGCCAACATCATGGGCTGGGCAGATGGTGAGCTGGCTAATGGCATCTAGGTTGAGAATCTTAATCACGCCGTCGGGCAACTGACAGCGGAAAAGTGAGTAATGGAGGTTCATAGGGGAAAAGGGGCCATTGCCCCATTGCAGTAGGAGATAACGGAGCGGTTCCCACAGATTCCCAGCGAAAAATATAATGGAATTATCCGCTTAGTAATAAGTGGGCTTTTGTCGTAACCCCGTGCCCATACCGTTGTGATTGGAAGTCTTGCGGTATAGGGCTTTGGGGTTGTTTCTCCCTCAGTTGGCACTTTAGGAGGTGTTGGCTAAGCCAACATAAAAATAGTAGGATGAATCAACAGAAATATCAACCGAACCAAATTATTGACCCCAAAGTGATTAAGGAATTGAGAGACAAGCTGGATTTAAAGCAATCCGAGATGGCAGAGATCATCGGTTGTAACCGTTCGGAGTTGTCCTTAATAGAAAACGGCAAGCTTATTCCTGACTGGCTGGAAAGATTTATTAGGTTGTCCCGGTTGATGAGTCAGGCTGGGTACTCTTGGGAGGATGTAATTATGAAATTTCCTGAACCCACCACACCCCGAGCTTCAGAACAATCTGCAGAATACCAATATAAGTAAGCTAATGGCGACCATTGAGACAGACCTAAAAGAGATTTTTACCAAGCTAGACCAACGGTTCGACCGATTAGAGCAACGGTTAGACCGGATGGAGGGAAGTCTAAATGACATCAAGGTTTCTCAAGCCAAGATGGAGGAAAAGCTAGACTCCCTAGATTTCAGAGTCAAAAACCTGGAAGACAGTCAAAACAAGCAAATCTGGACATTGATTTTGGCCATTACTGGAGCCATTACAGCGGCGGTGCTTAAATTTGGTTTCTTCCCCAATCCTTAGATACCGAACCGTTCGGCATCTATTTAGTGTTCCCCTCAGTTACCGCTGGGGGTTTTTCTTTGGGCCGGTTGCTCCACCGTTGGAGCTTCATCACCAGAGCCATTACATATAGAGAGCCAAATCCTAATGACCCAATAAACCAATCACTATTGCCCGCTTCTTCAACGGTGGTTCTTAGATCAATTACCGCAAACTGAGTTACATAGTTCCAAGCAATGAGTAGTCCAAGCCCAATTAGGACAGGCAAGAACATTCCCAGCACTACGGCAAACCAAACCCAAAAAGCTTCCCACCAACTGGGGCCAGTGGGAACCCAAGCCGGAAGCCATGAGCTTTTTTTGCCAAATAAAAAATGGTGTATCCCGGCAACACCGCAAATTGGAAAGACCAAAACCACTAGGGAAACCACTATAAGAAGCAATAAATTATTGGTGGCAATATAGCGGGGAATTTCAGCGTTCATTATCTTGTCTGCTATCCATGCCCACCCTGCAAATAAAACAGCGATCCAAAGGGCTTTAAGTAAGTCTTTCCAATGGGGAATAAACATAATTTTTTGGGGTGGTAATTCCTAATCATAGAAATTTCCCCACGAATTTCAAAGCCCCCACTGGTAGCGTAATACAGCAAACCATTACACTTGATTTAGTGTTTAGGTTTTCCCATGGTTGCTATTCCCACCGCCCAAGCCCTAGCTGATGCAAATATTGATTCCCTAGAAAGGTTAATCGTGGCCCTGGGATTGCATTTTTCCCAATTGTTGGGCAACCTTCCCAGCACTTCAGCGGTTAGTGAGGCGATAACGGTTACTCTCCAACAGCGGCGATTATTCAATCAGGAAACCCAGGAGCAGGAAGAGCGAACAACCATAAACTTCTCCTGTCGCTTCAATTTGGAAGGGGATTATGGAGACGACGGCGGGGAATTGCTCTCTAATGTTTTGCCATTTTTGACCGGATCGGCTCCCACTTTTCCCACCACTCCCCCCAGCCTGGAACTGGAACCGGCCCTATCAGCCCTGGACATTCCAGAAGCGTTCACCACGGCAGAACAGTTATTAACCTGGGCATTGCTCACCCTATCCGCTTCCCTCCATCCCAACCACCGGGAATATATTCAAATCGATCCACGCTATGGGGACGGGCAACTGCGAATCAATTGCCAACTACCCGCAGACAGCCAAGCCCTCGGATTATCCGGTTTTCAATTAATTGCCGGGTGCCAACGGATCGCCGGTCAATATGTGGAGTTAAACACCGGGGCAGTGGCGGCCATTAACCAAGATGCTTATGAAATTGCCGTAGATGAAGGTTACTTGGGCACCAGGGCGGAATGGCTAGAAAGTTTGAAATCAATATCGGCGGCCACTACTTTAACTTTCGAGCATATTTCTACACCGTCTGCTCCTAGTCCTGGTAAGACCACGATTTACGTTAAAGAAGATGGGAAACTTTATAAATTTACTGCTAGTAGTAATGAAGAAGAAATTGGTGGTGGTTATCAAGAGATTGCTTATAAAGATTTAGCCGACGTTGACACCACCGATCTAGAAGTTGGTCAAGTAATGGTATGGGATGGAGAATTTTGGATACCCACAGAATTTGTTCAGCAGGAGATAGGAGAAGTTAATGGCGAAGGTGTTTCTTTAAATGTTTCATCGTTTAATAAGCATTTAACAAGTTCTGAGACGAATGTACAACTGGCATTAAATAAGTTAGATGATTTAGTAATACCTGATGTAACTGTTTTAACTGCTGATGTTCTTTATTATGTTTCCCCCAGTGGTTTAGATACCAATAGTGGGCTGACATCTGGTGCGCCAATTTCCGTCGCCAAAATGAAGAAAATTGCAAGTACAACTTTGACAAACGGTTGGCTACTTTCCTTTCAATTGCTTGCGGGTTCCTATGGGACTATCAACTTTTTTGACATCACTGCTCAAAGGATTTCTATTTTAGGGGCTGTGTGGGATGCCGCCACCACTGCCGTTCCTCAATCTATTGTTGGTCAGCTTGGATTTTATCGTTGCTCTGGGCGAATTTATGTTACTGACTTTCGTGTTACTGATAGCGTGGTAGTTGGGAATAGAACCTGGGTTGCTTTTCAAGATATGTATTTTGACCCCGTGGGCACAAACTATACATTGATGTTCATTGATGAAGATTCCTATGTAAACATATTGGGTCATATTAAATTTACTAAAGCTTTTATGAGGTTTGCCAGGATAAGCAATCGTTCCTACATAAGATTTGATTATGGTTGTAAGTTAGAGGCTCTTGTCTCTATTGCATTTGGTTCTGAATTTATTTATGTTCGCTATTCTTCGGATGCTTTATTTGTTGCTCCCGAAATTATTGGCACTTTTACTGGTGATAGATTTTGGGCGCTGGGAGGTAGTTATATTTATGCTGATGCTTCCATAGACGACGAAATTCCTGGCAGTAATCCAGGGTATTTTGATGAACCTTTTGTTGGTTATCGTGGAAATGTTGTTGCTACCCAAGATTATGTTGATGAAGAATTAGCACTTAAGCCAACAGTTGTTGACCCCCCTGCTTCAGCTACAGCTACGGGAACACCGGGGTCAATAGCATATGATGCTTCTTACTTTTATCTCTGCACGGCTACTGACACCTGGACGAGGGTTGCTCTTGCTTGGTAAGTTCCATAAAAATTCATCAATAATTTAATTTTATTCTCCCAACTTGTCCACAAATGACTATAGAATTTGACCCCATAGAATTTGATGTTAAACCTGCATTATTTATTTTGGATAACTGGCAAACTCACGACTTGCTGAGTATGCATCACACAAACTTTAACCCTACACACTTCATAACTAACGGTTGGAACGTTATAGACCGTTACGTTCCCTATGAATTGCCTTGGTGTCAGGAGTGGAGTATAAAAGCTTATAACTTTGCAAAGGTCGTATGCAGTAATCGAAATACAAACCTTATACCTAATGATTGGTCATCTCAATTAACTGTAACCTTTTACAATCTGGTGCTAGTTCCTGATGAAGGTTTAGCTCCGTTACCTGCAATAAGTCCTATACCTTTTCCTTTGAATGAGCCAGAAAAAATAGAGTTAATTATTGAACCCAACAAAACGCTATACCTTACATGGTTGGTAGTAAGTAAAGAAGTAAGCATACCTGCTGACCGTAATAGCGATAAGCTTGTGCGTAATTCCACAACTTCCAATTATTCTGCCAGCATCAAGATATTTGAACGTCAAAGGTTAAGTATTCCTAACGGTGTTGATGAAGAAACAGAGTTCACCTTTAAAGTTCCTCCGGGTATGGCTAACTTTTCGTTAGTAATAACCAATGGGCATTTAAAGGAAGAAAACGAAACTAACGACTACCTTTATGACGTAATGGATGCAAGGTTGCAGGCTTGGCTAGGTGCTTTAGACATAAGTTATCTAACTATAGACAGTCTAAGAATTAACTTGCTTAATCCTACTTCTCAATTTTCTGCTAACGGTACTTTAGAGGCTATAGGTTATGGGCAACGTTCTCCTAATTTGCACTATGCGGGATTATTATTTGCTAACAATAATCCTTGGGGTGAAGTTGATGAAGTAGACGACTTAGGTTTTTCACCATTATTTAAACCCAGCATTTCAGAACCGGGAATAGAAAAGCCTATGCCTAAAGTTGTGGACGTTAATAGAAACTTAGATATTGTATTTGCTGACGGTGTAATGACTTCAATATTTTTATATAAAAGTGGGGATACTTTCTATCCACCATCAGCAAGCGTAACCACTGAATACTTAGATGACGAGCAACAGCAACCTAGAAATGATATCTATCAACTTAGCTTTAGTTTTATAAATGAATTTAACAGTGAACAAGAAACTGCTACCTTTGAAGAAATAGTAGAATTTTTAGAATCTCAACCACAATATTTGGAAGAATTGTCTATGGTAGACTCACCAAGAATTAAAGAAATTCACGCCGCCCTAGAAGCTGATCGCTATGGTGTTCACCCCAAAGATCCGGAAAAACAGAGATTGAATAACCTTGGCAGATACTTAGAGACTCTGGCTTATGCGATGGGAATTGCTTTTAATGAGGATGGCAAAAATATCCCTCAACCAGAAAGTAATTGGGTTGATGCTGATTATATTCAGACTATTAACGCCAATCAAAGCCTACGGAACGGGCAATTTGCCGTTAGGGAAGTTAATGACGCTTACGGGCAACGTATGGTCTGTGATGCCTTGTTTGAAGTGAGGGCCAAGCAAGTCACCACCACCGCTGATGAGAACGGCAAATTACAAGTTGCCAGCACCCAACCGGGGGGAGCAATGCGAGTCCCCCATATTTTTGGGATTCTTGACACCATGCAGGACGATTTGACCAAGTATTGGGGCGGTGGGGACATTATAGTGCCCAAAGTTGATGGGACAGGGGCGGTTTATTACGACAGCATGGGGGAATGCTTGGCAGACACCCTGTATATGTTGGGGTCGCACTCCAAAAGCATTAATGAGCTACAAAATCAGAGCATAAAAACAGTTTTCCTTTTGCAGGAAATTCTCCGGGCATTAGGTTTGCCTTGCCACGTTGCGGCGGTGAAAGGCGTTTCCCCTTCTGCTCCTGGGGGGGAGGGTGGAGTAATACCGTGCCCTGAACTAGACGAAAAATCTCCTACCCTTGCCAGTCTGATGGGGCTAATTCTAATTAACTTAAGCCGGGTGGTGGGAGCTTCCATTGCATTTAGGGAAGATGATTCTGCCCCGCCACCGCCACCGGGGCCAGACTCCGATCCTGACTTAGGTGGTGTTAGTGCTTAAACAAAGGTAAAAACTATGGGACTTAATCCTTTTCTCTGGGGCTGGAAACTTGGCAATGCGATCGCCGATTTTTTCACACCGCAACTGATCACCGCCGATGAAGAAAGGCGGGCCATTGAGGAAGCAGAACGGCAAAAGACCAATCAATATCGTCCCCCTAAAGCCTATGAGCCGGTGGGAGACACAGAATATAAGGTTCCCTTGCCGCCGCCGCCCCAGGCACCGCCACCGGGGAAGAATTATTCCCCATCACCCACGATACGAACACCAGGCCCGAAAGAAGAAACCTATATCCAACCGGATCAGGCAGGATTCCCTAATTGGTGGCAATGGCTTCCCGGCCCTTGGCTTTATAACCAACTACGAAAAAAACCGGAGGTACACCAACCAACAGCAGTTAAGGGGCTTTTTCAGTTTGGACGATTAATGGTGGATAACCATTCCGAGGCTCCCTTGCAAATGCCTGAATGGGATTACATGGTGGAGGCTAGTGAATCCCAAGCCGCACTCCAAGCTTCGGCGGATGCTTTTGCGTGGTGGATAGCAAAAAATGGCGGTGCCCCCAACATTGGCCCCCAAATTGGCGACTTTTATGACCAAGGAGCGTTGCTATGGGCGGTGGATCTGAGGGCTTATAACCAAGGCTTAGCCTTGATGTATGGTGTGCAAGCTCCAGCGGATGCTTTTGCAAATATGTGGATTAGAAGCCGCAATGCGTTGTCAATGATTCCCAGGGGCACAACCCATCAAGCATTAGAAATTATCCCGGTTTCCGCCGTCAATCAGCGTAATTATTACGAATGGCAACCCGAAGTTGATTCTGCGGTGGGCGGGGCTGGATTAGCGTTAAGTATTGCCAGATTAATGCAAAGGGAAGAGGAACCTATCCCTAGGATCGTCTTGGAAAATAGTGGCGGTGGCATCAAGCAAATTCAACGAGCGTTAGCGACCGAGCAGTTCCCCTTTCAGGTTCCTATTAGCTTGTTGCTAGAGCCAGAAGATTTACGGGGGAAAGGTGATGATGAAATTTACCAAACCATCGAATCTATTCCCCAATTGCTGTTATGGCTAACCAAGGCCCTGGACGAACTGATCGGGAAATTCCCCATCACCATGGAGATTGCAGAAAATGATCTGCTAGATATGAATGATGAATATGCAGAGTGGAAAAGAAATCCCCCTCCTGACATTTCCGATCTGCCTTTCTATCTTCAAAATGACAAGATGGTTAGCTATCGAGAAGCTAACGGCATAATTGTCAAAACAGTTAAGGTTCCAAATTTGGCAGAGGCGATCGCCGAAATATTAGGAATTAATTTAGCAGAGAAAACCACCAACGATTTGGCGGTGGAAATGCTTACTAGGACAATGACTGAAATAGGCAGTACCAAAGCCGTGGCAGTTAACGCCAATGCTTGGATAGAAGCCGTGGCGGACTATTTGGGCTTTGAAGCCAAGGATGTAGTGCAAAACGTTGAGTACACTTACAACCCACTTTTGCAGACCAAGGAAGATCAGCCCATCAGTTGGCAACAGTTACTAAAACCGACAGAAGTACCCACGGGAATGCCTCAATTTAGTGACAAGCTAACCTTTGAAGCCAAATTTGAACTCATTAAAGAGATCCATGCCATTGTCAAAGCGGCATTAACTGAGGGCATTGGTAAAACTGATGGACAAATGCTTTCCCGCATTAGGGCTTTTGCCAAGGAAATGGGTATTACCCCTAAAGCTCCTGACAAAGACGGAGACGGAACGCCAGATCAGCCAAGGGAAAAAGACGATTTTGACCGCTTCTTAGAAGATGTGGAATATGGCTTCATTGGACAGGGAGCTTGGGCCACCGACGGCATAACCAAACCCTATGGGCGAGAATTGGGACAACGCCCACGGATCAAACGGTTGGGTTCTCAAACTACAGATTCAGCTTAATCAAATTAATCAAATGAGTAGCCTTAACCTATCCCTAAGCAATTTAAATTCCGGCAAAATCCGTACTCTGGCCACCAGAACCTTAGATGGTATCCGGGCGATCGGCGGCGCAAAAACCCAGAACGAAAATGACGACGGTAACATACTGGTCAGAATTTGGAACAAAGTTAACAAGCTGGGGGCAGGGGTTTCTGGCTTCCTTTTAAACGCCATTGGCGGGGGACTTCAATGGACTTTTACCAGCATCATGACCCAGGTTCAAATGGGGGTGCGATTCCTTTGGAACTTTAATTGGAACGCCACCGATGCGGAATTGGATGCCCAATATGCGGCTTATATGAACTTGTTGGCGGGAACGCTGGGCGGAACCATTGGTAATGCCGTTGGTTGGGCAGTATGCGGGGCTGGCCCTGGGCTGATCATGATGAAATTTAACAAGCTCTTGGCGTTGCGAGTATTACAAGAGGTTGGGGAAGAAGCCCTGGATGAACTCATGGCAAATTTACGGGTGCTAGTTCAACAGGCGGCCCAGTTGGCTTTCCGCCAAACCCTGATCACTTCCTACAAAAATGGACGAAGGCTGTTAAAGGAAATTTTGTTAGACCCCAATGGACGAGGGAAAGTATTTAGAGAAGCATTAGGAATTAACACTGATAGGGTTAAGGAATGGGGAGAGAAAGGAACCAAACCTTGGTCATTTGCGATTGCCTTAGACAATTGGATTGAGTCAATCAAAAACCCATTAATTCAGAATTTCACTGAAGAATTGATTGAAGAATTTTTTGATAGTTGCTCTGAAGCTTTTTATGTGGTCGCCAATACCGCTGACCAATACATGATGGAACAAAAACTTGGACAAGCTTCACTATTAGGCGATCAGGAATTTGTAGAGATTACGCCTAATCGGGACAACGAAGAAGAAAAGATCATTATTGCGGGGCCAGCGGAACTGATTAAGCCCACCATTGTCCAGACCTTGGCACAACACCAATTACTCGAAGAACGGGATTTGGGGATGTGGGTAGGAGAACCTGTACGAGAAGCAATGAAATCGCCACCAATGTCGATCCAGTTGCGGATCATTATGTCCAGTAAACAGAAAAGCGTATTTAAGGCAAAAAGAGTACAAATCACTATCCCCAACGTGGACAGGGGGCGACTGAATTGGCTTGATATTAAACAGCGTGTAGGGGGAGCAAATGGGTATATGTGGGGTAGATATAAGGCTAAGGCTCAATTATCTGGGGGGCATAGTATGTTTATTTGGGCTGCCACAGATGCGGACGCGGTTGATCGCATAACAATGTTAGCTACGCTCTCAAACGAAGAAATTTTAGGGATTACGGTAACTGAAGAAAAACGAGAAGGAAGCAGACTGCGGCTAGAAGCACTGCGTAAGCAACCCACTAGGATTTACCCTTGGGCAATGACCATCATTAATCAGCAAAAAGTGCTTAGCGAAGAATCGGGGATTGCACAACTAAGCGGGGTTTACCAACGTCGGCAAAAAAGCTTAATCCCTTTGCATACTGCCACCAGACCCGATAACTACAGTGAATTAATAGCTGATTTATTCAGAATTCCGGGGCCTAACGGCTAGTAGTAGTTGGAATATTTGAGCAGAAATTCCCGCTCTTTGGCGATTTGAGCTTGTACCCTATCCGCTGACCAAGCTAATTCTCTACTCAAGCGGTTAATGAGACGGGGGCGGGGCTTGTACGTATAATCCCTGCCCCATCGCCATTTTTTGCGCTTAATGGCTAACTTACTTTCTTGGGACAAACGCGGGTAAACAATTAGATCCATAGGGTTTTACTGGGTAGCAGTAGGGGAGGCAAGGTTACATGCGGCCCCCAGGGGCCGTATGGTCTTTGAATAATTCTAGCTATTCCGTTTTTAAGAGTGGGAGAGCTAGATTTAGGGGGTTAGTCCTAATCCATTTTCAGGAGAATTTCAGCAATGGCAGCTATTACTAACCTCACTTTTGAGCAGATTAACGACCAAGCTACAGCACCGGTTTTTACTTATGCGGCAGGGGATATTACCCTAAGTCTTTCTGCATTAACCGGAGATACCTACACCGGATTAACCGATGCTCAGGTTGTTGAGGCGGTTTGGAAGTTACGGCAATTGGCGGCGGCGGCCCAGGTGACCGTAAACACCGGAGTAGATGCAGATGAGCAATTAGCGGCATTCCCCTTGGCTTCCACTGGAGTATTTGACCCCGACACCCTGAGCGTACCTTTAGCTGGGATAGTTCGAGTTCAGTACACCGTTGACCCTAACAACATTCAAGGTCAGTTTGGATAAGGAGAATAAGTAAATAAGTAATTTAAAAATTCAGGCAAACGTTTTTTTGAGGAAAATAAATTATGGCTGGCGCACCTACTAGCCCAGAGAAAAAGAAAGCCACACCCGCTTTTGTAACGATCCAAGTTGGGGGGCAAGGTTTAAAGTATGGCTACCAGTGCCGTACCAGCACTTTTAAAGCGCTGAAGTCTGAATGCGGTATTACGGAGATTGCCCCTGGGACAAAAGGCATATTTTTCGGCATTAATGCTCCAAAACCCCACCGGGTTACTAAGTTTAATGCTGATGGCACAACTAATACTTCCTATTGTTCAGACAACAAAGTTAACGCATTAAAGGGCAATGACGAATATCAAGTGCAATCTCCTCGATATTCACTAAGGGGGCCAACTTCTAACCCTAATTACATTTCGGTTTGGATCGATGTTCCGTCAGAGAGCGGATCGATTAAATATGCCTGGATTATGCCCAGGAGCTTATATCAGGCCGTGGCAGCGGATCTGGGGATTAATGCCTTAACTGCCAATGATGTGTCGGAAGTTGTTTGGGGAATTAACAAGCCTAAATTGCCCAGGGCAACAAAACGCATTGCCGGTAGCACCCGTAGCACGTTTTTTAGCGCCAAAGCCAGTGTGATTGACAACCTTGCGGGCAAAGGTTATTCCTTACGCCTTTACGATTTTGAGGCGATCGCCGACGGCGGCGGTGGGGGCTAAAAATGGCTGGGGAACTTATTCTTCCTGGCGATCCAGCTTTTGGGGATATGTACGGTCAGTTTTTCGCTGGCCGTCCCCCCAGTGTTGAAGATGTCGCCAACAAAGACGGAGAAACTTACCATTTTGTGGTGAGGCCAGGGACAGCGGAAAATTTAGCTGTTCCGGTTACTGAATCTGAATTGGATGATTATTTCCAGTCGGGAGAATATGATGCAAGGCTTGAGGAAATGGAGGCCAGTCAACCGGAAGAACCGGAGCTTGAGACTGTGGAAACTATGGAGGAATTGGAAGGTTTACTGCAATGCCTACATGGGTTGAAAACTCACTAATTGTTACTTCTGAAGATTGGCAACTTTCCCAACCTGTCATAGGGGACTATGTGAGAATCACACATCAATTGATGAATGTTCCCGATCCAAGTGATCCAGACTGGCGACCCTATCCGTTCTACGGATTAATTGCCCAAGCCGAGTATCATCCATTTACATTGTTCGGGGTTAGGAGATTATGGCCCAGCACAAACCGAGGGGGCCAAATTTTTTATTTTCCAGAGACACCGGCCACCAATGATCGCCGGATTGCCATTAGAGGCGATCGCCGTTGGAAAACTGACATTACCTGGATTTGTACAGTCTGGTCAACAAATATTCCCCTTGTCGATCTAACCTTGGCTGAACTAGCACCGGGACAAGCTTTGAGCCTATCAGAAGAAACATTAGAGGCGATCGCCATTAGGGTTGCCGAGGAATTAAACAATGTTTGACGTTTTTACTGAGCCAGTAGAGGCAGGAGCAGAAAATGGAGTGGTTGCTGGGGTTTTTATTCCTTTGGCTGATTTGCCGGGTATGGCTTTGGCTGAACTTTCCACCACGGGAGCCACCTTAGACAGCCATCAGGTTTACAGCCTACTTAACTCGATTTATTCCGCCCTGGCCCAGGTGCCCAGCTTGGGAATTATCAACCTAGTTAAGTCGGCACCAGTGGGAACCGGCCCGGATAAATTCACTGAAGGGGTGGGGTTGACCCTGCAATTTCTTTTGAATTTGCAAGCGGGAACCCTTACCACCATTCCCCTAGCCACCATCGGATCTGAGGCGGGGATTGGGGCGGTCTATCTGGCTGATATTTGGCCCGACTGCGAAAAAGTAGCGGCGGAAGGGGCAATTTCCGGGGCGGGTTTTCTGATTCCAGATAGTTGGATTGAGAATTACGGGGCAACGGCGATCGCCAGTGTGGAAACCGACGCTAGACGCTGGATCGGCGCATTAATGGCGGGAATTATTTCGTCCATTAGCCCTAGAACTACAACCCTGTCCACGGCAATTATCACCCGCACCAATCCAGCAACCCTGAGAATGACAGGCTTTGCCATTCCTGCCGGTTGGTACGATGCCACCAATCCGATCACTGGCATTGCATCAACGGATATCAGCAAACTTAGGGTTGTTCAAGAAACCTATTTGATCGAATACGAAATGGCGGTTAACCCCGACACCCAAACTTTAGAAGTAAACATCGCCACCAGCTAGGCATGGAAAAAGAACAATCAGAACATCACCGCCAAAGCGATGAATGGGTCAAGACTAGCTTGATCGCCACAGTGATCACCGTAGTTATCGGGGTGATCGGCTTCAGTATTCAAATCACCAATTTGACTAGGGTTTACGAACAGCGGCAGACCACGGTGGAAGTTAAACTTCAAAGCCTTTTAGAAGATCTAGCGGAATTAAAACAGAGCCTAAAATGATTAATTCCATTTACCCAGTGGTTCACCCCGTAAGCTTGGAAAAATTGACCGATTCGGATTTGCTTCAACTCCAGAAATGGCTATTGGCGGCAAAATTTAGCCCCGGGCCGTTGGATGGATTACTGGGGCCAAAGACCATAGAAGCTTGGGCGCAGTTTAAAGAATCGGTTCATCTCCATGACCCCGACCAAATTGATCTGATTGGCCCGAGCAGTTATGCCGCTCTCAAAGCCGCTGTTAAAAAGCAGGAAGAAGGCAGATACCATGATTTTTCGACACGACAAGGCGTTATTGACGCTATTCGCTGGGAATGTAATCAACATGGGCTTATTCACAGAAATCAGCAAGCTTATGTCCTGGCAACTACCCAACATGAAACTGCTTCAACTTTTCGTCCATTGGAAGAGTATGGAAAGGGTAACGGAAGGAGCTATGGTAGGCCCGACCCCCAGACCGGCAAAACCTATTACGGCAGAGGCTTCGTACAGCTCACCTGGAAAAGCAATTATGCCCGCTATGGAAAAATCCTGGGTATTGATTTGGTCGGTAAACCAGAGTTGGCCTGTGAACCTAATGTTGCGCTGTTCATCCTGGTTCACGGGATGAGATGGGGGAAATTTACCGGCCGCAGTTTGCCAGAGTTTGTCAACGCCACTAAATCCGACTTTTATAATGCCCGCCGGGTGGTGAATGGTATGGATCGGGCCGGGGCGATCGCCGAATTAGCGAGGAAACATTTGTGAGAGATTTAGATCCTGAATGGGCCAGTTTGGCCATGATTGGCATTGGGGTGGCTTTAGCAGTGGCCACGGTCTTTTTACCCATTGAGCGATCGGAAGCTTTGATGGGAATGGCCAATTTTTTGGCCGGCATGGGGGCCAGGGGATTAGGAACGGCGATCGAATCCCATTACCGTGATGGCAGGGAAGACTAGTTTATGGCAGTTTTATGGCAGATTATGTCATATGGCAGTTTTGCCATAATCCACCCATGGTGTTTAGGGGCTGTACCCTTGATATATCTAGCGTTTAACGATGCCAGGAGGCGGACTTGAACCGCCGACACGAGGATTTTCAGTCCACTGCTCTACCAACTGAGCTATCCCGGCTTTTTTAGCGCATTAACAACATACCAAGAAGTATCAACCTTGACAAGCTCTTTGGACAAATCCATAAACCGGGGCATTAACTGCCCGATCGCCAGCAGTTATGGGAGTGTGGCAAAATAGGGGACGGACAGTCCCTCAACAGAGAAACAAATAGTGATGCAGATCCGCGGAACCGACTACACAGCTTTGACTTGGCAAGGGGACGCCCTGGCCCTGGGATTTTTTGAAAATGCAACGGAAATTACTGGGGACCTAGCCCAATTGGACGATCGCCTGGAAGGAGTGTTGCGGGAACTAATTGAGGAAAAGGAGTTTAAGGGTAAAGCGGGACAAAAGTTGGTGGCTCGGGTGGGCAGTAAAACCCCAATCAAAAAGCTGATTCTAGTGGGACTGGGGGAAATTGAAAAATTTAACAGCCAGGTGTTAGGAGATGGGGCGGCGGCGATCGCCAGGCTTGCCAAGGGAGAAAAAGTTAAAACCCTAGGGGTGAGTTTGCCCCAACGGGAGCATGATCCAGCGCAAACAGCGGCAATTTTGACCGAAGGAATTTTACTAGCCCTGCATCAAGATAATCGCTTCAAGTCCGATCCTGAAGATAAGGAAATTAAGCTGACCACCGTGGAATTGCTAGGCTTGGGGGAACAGTCAACAGCCATTGGTAAAGCAGAAAAAATTGTCTCCGGGGTAATTCTGGCCCGGGAAATGGTGGCGGCTCCGGCCAACGAAGTCACCCCCCTAACCTTTACGGAAATTGCCACGGAATTGGCCCAGACCTACGGCTTAGAACTGGAAGTGCTGGGGCAGACAGAATGTGAGGCCCTAGGCATGGGGGCATTTTTGGGGGTGGCGAAAGCTTCCGAGTTACCACCGCAATTTATTCATCTCACCTATCGCCCTGCTAATCCGGTGAAAAAGTTGGCGATCGTCGGCAAAAGTCTCACCTTTGACTCTGGTGGTTTAAATATCAAAGGTGCAGGTAGTGGCATTGAAACGATGAAAATGGATATGGGGGGCGGCGGTGCCACCCTCGGGGCTGCTAAGGCGATCGCCCAATTGAAACCTAACGTAGAAGTACATTTTATTTGTGCCGCTACGGAAAATATGATCAGTGGCACGGCGATGCACCCAGGGGATATTCTCACCGCCTCCAACGGCAAAACCATTGAGGTAAATAATACCGATGCGGAAGGTCGCCTTACCCTGGCCGATGCCCTAGTATTTGCGGAAAAACTCGGTGTAGAGGCGATCGTTGATCTAGCCACATTAACCGGGGCCTGTATTGTAGCTCTGGGGGATGACATTGGTGGCTTATGGAGTCCCAATCAGGAATTGGCCGATGAACTCAAAGTGGCGGCCGATAAGGCGGGGGAAAAATTCTGGCAAATGCCCATGGAAGCCAAATATTTTGAAGGTCTCAAATCCCCGATCGCCGATATGAAAAATACGGGGCCCCGTTCCGGTGGTTCCATTACAGCGGCGTTATTTTTACAACAATTCATCAAGGAAACTCCCTGGGCCCATTTAGACATTGCAGGGCCTGTGTGGACTGATAAGCAAAATGGAGTTCACAATGCTGGTGCCACGGGCTATCCAGTACGGACCCTAGTGCAATGGGTATTGGGATTAGCGGAATAGTCCCTCAGTGGTTCATGTTATTGATGAACAATGAAATGCCAATCAGTCCTGCAATTGCTAAGTCAAAGTAAACCAGATTTACAATCTCGTTTTGGTGTTACCCAGTTAGCACTGTTTGGTTCCACCGCAAGGGATGAAGCTGGTCCCCATAGTGATGTAGATATTCTCGTCAGCTTCGATGGGCCTGCCACATCCCACCGGTATTTCGGAGTGCAGTTTTATCTAGAAGACTTGTTAGGTTGTGCCGTGGACCTAGTAACAGAAAAGGCCCTCAGACCAGAATTACGCTCCCAGATCGAACAGGAAAAAATAAAAGTATTCAAAGCTTCTCACTTCTGGAAATAAGTCTCTGTATCCTTCGCAGTATTTGTCAATGAATTGCACTGTTTCTTTTGCTTCACGTGGGGCAACCATATACCACC
>NZ_CP019225.1:1585914-1587445 GCF_010222815.1 Synechocystis sp. CACIAM 05
CCAGTACCAAAAGCCCTCGACGATATTTGACGCAAAACACCATATGATAACGAATTTGATACACGCAATGACTAGCCCTTTTGAGTTCCATTACAGAATTGTAATGCTGGTTTTTGTTTTTGGGGTTGCTTATCCCAATCGCAGCAAGCTGCGGGGTATGCGCAACACATTTTTAGATCAAAGGGGATGAAAAATCGGAGTCCCAAACTTTTTTGACGAAATTTTTTCAAGCTTTCGGTCATGAAGGTATCAAAGAGGCAGGGGCGGAGTTTGAGCAGAGAGTAAAAAAAAGTAGTAAGAACGATAAAACGGGATTTGCGGATTTAGTTTGGCCACCAGCCAGGGGAATTAAGGGGGTGGTAATTGAAATGAAAAAGCGGGGCACAGATTTAACTTTGCATTATTCCCAGCTTGAACGGTATTGGATGCGGTTAACGCCTAAGCCCCAGTATTCAATTCTCTGTAATTTTGATGAGTTTTGGATCTACGACTTCACCAATCAAGTGGATGAGCCGGTGGATTGGGTCAGGCTGGAGGATTTGCCTAAGCGTTTGGGGACTTTTTCTTTTATGGAAATTGGGGGTCAGGCTCCCATTTTTCGCAATAATCAGGTGGAGGTGACGGAACGCACAGCCCGACGGATGGGGGAGTTTTATCAATTAGTGCGGGATCGGGGTAAAAGGGAAAAGTTTCAGTATTTTACGGAAGAACAACTGCAACGGTTTACCCTCCAATGTGTGTTGGCCATGTTTGCCGAAGACCGAAATCTTTTACCACGGGATCTATTTGTAGCCTTGGTGCAGGATTGTCTAACGGGAAAAGATAATGCTTATGATACTTTCAGTGGTTTGTTTCGGGCGATGAATCAACCAGGAATTGTGCCCCAGGGTCGTTATGCGGCAGTTGATTATTTTAATGGTGGTTTATTTGCAGAAATTCAACCGATCGCCTTAGAGGAATCGGAGTTAAAACTGCTAGATATCTGTGCAAAGGATAATTGGGAAAATATTCGTCCATCAATTTTTGGCAATATTTTTGAAGGGGCGATCAATGAAAATGAACGTCATGCACGGGGTATTCATTACACTTCGGAAAAGGATATTCGCCAGATTGTGCGACCCACTATTTCCGACTATTGGGAAGAGAAAATTAATAATGCCAAAACCATTGGGGAATTGAATCAACTCCAGTTGGAGTTGCAATCCTATCGAGTGCTTGATCCTGCCTGTCGATCGGGAAATTTTCTCTATGTGGCCTATCAAGAACTAAAACGCATTGAGCGACTTTTAATTCAAAAAATTGCAGAACGGAGAAAGCAAGTACCGAGCCAAATGGAAATGGGTTTTGTCACACCATTACAGTTTTTTGGCATGGGCACAAATCCTTTTGCGGTGCAGTTAGCCAGGGTAACGATGACCATTGCCCGCAAGATTGCCATTGATTCTTCTTTCCCTTACCTCCTCTAACAACCAAGGGCTGTTACCGAAGAAATAGTCAAATCCTTGTCCATTTTCTAGTCCTACTACCTTAG